>CAMDOP010000151.1 GCA_945903675.1 Crenothrix polyspora | reverse complement strand
GTCAAAGTCCAACCGCCATTCATCACACTTAATAAATTGGCGTTGGGTCCTGCTACTAAAACATTGGCGTTCTTTTTTAACGGCAAGCTATGGCGTTCATTTTTAGCTAGTACGATGGATTCCCTAGCCGCTTGACGATTAATATCGGTGGCTTGCGCCGTAGCAAAATTATCGACTTCAGATAATAAGGTAGACGGTGGATTAAATAAACCGGCTTGGTATTTAACAGTTAGGATTCTAGCTACGGCCTCATCAATTCTAGCTATGGGCACTTTTCCTTCGTTAACCAAGGCCAGTAATAAATCATAGAAAGAATAATCAAAGGGCACCATGCTCATATCGATGCCAGCCATGACCGCAATTTTAACGGCCTCCTTTTCATTAGCGGCTAACTTATCACGCGTATAGAGGCGCTTAATATCTTCCCAATCCGAAACTGTAAAACCTTTAAAGCCAAGCTCATCGCGTAAAATAGTCGTTAAATATTGGTAATTAGCATGGCCTGGTATGCCATCAACTTCGGCTGAGTTAACCATAATTGTAGGTGTTCCAGCTTTTATAGCGGCTTCAAACGGTGGCAAGAAATATTCACGCAGCATTCTTTCACCTATCCAAGCAGGCGTTCTATCTTTACCGTTCATTGGAAAACTATAGCCTACATAATGCTTCAAACAAGTTAAGGCTTTAGTGGGCGTAGAAAAATCATCGCCTTGATGTCCTTTAATATAAGAACTACCCATGACGCTAGCTAAATGTACATCTTCACCATAGGTTTCCCATAAACGCGGCCATAAAGGTTGCCTTCCTAAATCCATCACTGGGGAGAAATTCCACTGCAAACCAGAAACACGTAATTCTCTAGCAGTAATATCACCTTCTTTAAAACTTAAATCAGTATTAAAGGTCGCTGCCATATTAATGGCTTGTGGAAACAACACCGAATTTTTTATATAGGTGGCACCATGAATGGCATCTATGCCATAGATGACTGGGATTTTTAATCGTGACTGAGCAGCCACCGCTTGTATCGCTTGTAGAATATTACGCCAAACAGTGACAGACTGTGCTTGGTTATCCGGTGTTTGCGGCGCATTCAGTATAGAGCCAATATGATATTTTAAAACGGCCTCTTCTAATTTGCGTTGATCAACTGGATTTTTACTATTAAGTTCTGCGGCAATTACAGAAAAATCTATTTGCGTCATTTGCCCTATTTTTTCTTCTAGGGTCATCTTAGTCAACAGTTGTTGAACTTTAAGATCTATTTCGTTGTTTGATTGCACGGTATTCATGGCACAGCCCAATAGTAAGAATAATGGTACAAGTAAAATAAGGATTTTTTTTTGCAAGGTTAAAACTCTTAATGAATTAGTGGCTACCAACTTAATATAGGATGCGCTGAGGAACGAAGCGCATCAGACTGTGACTCGGAAGCGCATCAGACTGTGACTCGATTGATGCGCCCCCCTTCGTCGGCAAATCCTGACTGGAGTGCAATAGCTTCAGCTATTGCTTTATAAAACAGTTGAAGCTGTTTTACTCCGACTCGAAAGCTTTACATAACTAAAAATGAAGCCAGATAAAGAGCACCGGTGGCTATCAACAACCATTTTAGCTTGACAATAAAGGGTAGTTTTTGCCAAAAATAAGCAATATCTTGGCGTAACAATAACCATTTTATTTTATAGCTTGTATATGCAGTGGGGATACTGTTGATTAATCTAAATAATATCCTAAGTATAGCTCGAGCTAATCGATAAAGTGGATAAGCTGAGATACTGACGATAATGTAATAAACAATGACTTGAGTATCATGTAGTTCAGTATGAAATAAATTCTCAACCAAATGATCCAGCATAGTTTCAACCGTCTCAAATGTAACATGGGCTACTTCAAAGATGATTTGAAAAACTAAATGAAAGAATTGAGTTGATAAGTCTATAACCATATCAGGAATAGTGACCATAACAACTATCCCTATCAGCGCTAGGCTATAAAAAATCTTTTGATATGTTGAAGAAATCATCGGAAGCCTGTTAGTAATTACTTATAAAATACTATTTTTTAAAGTTTATCACTTTAAACCCTGAGTCCAAACCTTAGCATTTCTAAACATACGCATCCACGCACCGTACTCATGCCAATCTTCTGGATACCAAGAGTTTTGTATCGCTCTAAAGCAGCGCTCAGGATGCGGCATCATAATGGTAAATCGCCCATCGCTATTGGTTAAGCCAGTAATACCTAAAGCAGATCCATTGGGATTAGCAGGAAAATCAGAGGTCTTAAGCCCATAGTTATCAACATAACTTAAAGCGACAGCATTGGCATCAATAGCGGCTTGAGGCGACTCAGTAAACTCGGCGCGACCTTCACCATGGGCGATAGCAACCGGCATACGTGAACCTTCCATGCCTGCAAACAAAATAGACGGTGATTTTTGCACTTCAACCATAGCGACTCTAGCTTCAAATTGTTCTGAAGTATTACGCATAAATTTCGGCCAATGTTCAGCGCCGGGGATGATGTCTTTTAGACCAGCCATCATCTGGCAACCATTACAAACGCCTAATCCAAAGGTATCTGTACGTTGAAAGAATGCCGAAAACTCTTCTCTAGCGCGTGGGTTAAATAAAATAGATTTAGCCCAGCCACCACCTGCTCCTAGAACATCACCATAAGAAAAACCACCACAAGCCACTAAACCAGTAAAATCACTTAAACTGACTCGACCATGAATAATGTCGCTCATGTGTACATCAATACTGGTAAAGCCAACTCGATCAAATGCAGCAGCCATTTCTACATGGCCGTTAACACCTTGTTCGCGCAAGATAGCTACCTTAGGCCTTTCCGAAGTAATAAAGGCTGCTGTGATATCGTCATTAATATCAAACGTTAAATCTGCATGTAAGCCAGGGTCATTATCATCTGCAATACGCTCAAATTGCTGACGGGCACAATCGGGATTATCACGTAAGGCCTGCATTCTATAACTTACTTCAGACCAATAGCCTTGCAGCGTTGCTCGGCTAGCCGTATAAATGAGATCATTTTTAACGCTGATGGTTAATTGTGCTTGTTGAGTGATCTCACCCACAATAGAGATACAACCTTCTAATCCTAGCTCGGTTAATACCGCAATAACAGCCTCACGGTCACTCTGACGAATTTGTAATAATGCACCGAGTTCTTCGTTAAATAAGGCCGTTAAGACATCAGCATCAGAGGTATCTAGCATTAATGAAACGCCTAAGCGGCTGGCAAACATCATTTCTGCGACAGTTGTTAATAAACCACCATCAGAACGATCATGATAAGCCAGCACCTTACCTTCGCCATTCAAGGTTTGCAGTGCCGAGAACAGGGCTTTTAATAAAGCGGGATTATCCAAATCAGGACAAACATCGCCCATTTGATTATAAACCTGAGCTAATACTGAACCACCTAAACGACCAGAACCCAAATCTATCAATAACAAACAACTGCTTTCATCAGCCAGCCATTTAAGCTGAGGCGTTAGAGTTTTACTGACATCCAGCACGGGGGCAAAAGCGGTCACAACTAAAGATAGCGGTGCAGTCATAGTCTTTTCTACTGCACCCTCAATCCACACTGTTTTCATAGACAATGAATCCTTACCCACAGGTATGGCGATGCCTAGTTCTGGACAGAGTTCCATACCTACGGCTTTTACAGTATCAAATAGTACCGCATCTTCACCCTGATAACCTGCTGCTGCCATCCAGTTAGCAGAGATTTTAATTTTAGAGAGCGATTCTATTTGAGCAGCCGCTAGATTAGTCAAGGCCTCTGCGATTGCCATACGACCCGATGCAGGGCCGTCGATAACGGCAATAGGTGAACGTTCGCCCATCGCCATCGCTTCTCCCGTTAAGGCATAAAAGCCGGAGGCAGTCACAGCAACATCAGCAACAGGCACTTGCCACGGGCCGACCATTTGATCTCTAGCCACCAAACCGGTCACGGAACGATCACCGATATGAATTAAAAAGCTTTTGTCAGCAACAGCAGGAAAAGACAGCACTCGCTTTACGGCTTCTTTAATATCAACGCCTGATAAATCTAAGGCGCAGGTATTAGGCTTTACATGCTTAGCCTGTCTATGCATTTTTGGTGGTTTGCCAAATAACAATGACATAGGAATATCGACAGGCTTGTCACCTAATAAACTATCATTAAGCGTTAAATGTTCTTCTTGAGTCGCCTCACCTATTACCGCAAATAAACAATGCTCTCGCTCACAAAACGAACTGAATAATGGTAAGGATTCTGGTTTAATAGCGACCACATAGCGTTCTTGTGCTTCATTACACCAAATCTGCATAGGTGACATACCTAAATCAGCATTATGAACCTTGCGTAATTCAAAGCGTCCCCCCCGTTCACAATCATGAATGATTTCTGGCACAGCATTAGAAAGACCACCAGCGCCTATGTCGTGTATAGAAACAATGGGCGTGTCATGTCCTAAGGAATTGCAATGGTTAATGACTTCCTGACAACGTCGCTCCATTTCTGGGTTTTCTCGTTGTACTGAAGCAAAATCTAAAGCTTCAGAGCTAGCGCCAGAGGCTTGTGATGACGCAGCTCCACCACCCAAACCAATGAGCATGGCAGGTCCACCCAAAATAATAATGAGCGAGCCTGCTGGTATAGGGTGTTTATCAATCAACATAGGACGAATATTGCCCATGCCACCAGCTATCATAATAGGTTTGTGATAACCTTTATATTCATGGCCTTGAGCACCCGGTACCACTTGCTCAAAGTTACGAAAATAACCCGCTATATTAGGCCGTCCAAATTCATTATTAAAGGCCGCGCCCCCTAAAGGGCCTTCCAACATAATATCTAGTGCTGAGGCTATACGCTCTGGCTTACCAAAGTCGGCTTCCCAAGGCTGAGCGTAACCTGGGATTTTTAAATGTGATACAGAAAAACCTGTCAAACCGGCTTTAGTGGCAGAACCTCTGCCGGTTGCACCTTCGTCACGAATTTCACCACCTGAACCGGTCGCCGCTCCGGGGAAAGGAGAAATAGCGGTGGGATGATTATGGGTTTCAACCTTCATCAATAAATGCGCGTCTTCTTCAACATAACTATAGATACCCGTTTGCGCATTTCTGATAAAAACCTGGGCTTTAGAGCCTACAGCGACCGAAGCATTATCATGATAGGCCGACAATATTCCCTCAGGGCTTTTGCTTGCGGTATTGCGTATCATGGCAAATAAAGACAGGGCTTGTTCAACGCCATCAATCGTCCAATCAGCGTTAAAAATCTTATGGCGACAATGTTCGGAATTGGCTTGTGCAAACATCATCAACTCAACATCCGTTGGATTTCTGCCTAGTTTTTGAAAGCCATCAGTCAAGTAATCTATTTCATCATCCGATAAGGCCATACCCAATTGTTGATTGGCTATAACCAATGCGTCACGACCTTGCTCGATAAGTTTAATAGCGACTAAGGGTTTAGGGCTGTGATGGCTAAATAAATCAGGTTCTACATTGCTCTGTAAAACCGATTGCGTCATACGATCATGTAACACGGTGGCTAACTGCGCTTTAAGCTCTTCGGTTAAGGGCGCGTTGGTGACTAAGCTATACTGAATGCCTCGCTCTATGCGCTTAATCGACGTTAAACCACAACGCTGAGCAATTTCAGTGGCTTTACTAGACCAGGGTGAAATAGTGCCTGAACGTGGAACGACTAATAGTGATTCTAGTGTTTCATCAGCGGTAACGTGTGCTTCACCATAAGCGAGTAACTGATGTAGGATGTCTAATTGCTGTTCGTCTAATTCTTCATCAGTATCAACAAAATGTATAAATTGAGCAGATACAGTCGTGACAATACAACTTAACTCTTGCAATTGTGCCAATAATTTTTTTAAACGAAAATCAGATAGTGCGTAGGTTCCAGAGATTTTTAACATGGGAGAGAACAGTCAATTTAAATAATTTAATTAATAGCGCAAAAGCATAGCGCCTAAGTAGGTAGCACTAAACGATACGTCAGTTACTTATGTGTCGACAAATCTGCTTTAATTGATTCTTGTAACAAGATTAATAACTTAACACTGTCGGCATCCGTTGTAGGTTTTTGGTCTTTATCAAGCACAGTAACCTCGGTGTTTGGCTGGTCTTTTTCTAGTTTAATGGTGTAGGTTTTTTCATTGCTACGTAAATCACCAATCAATGCTTTTAGGCTATCAATATAGGAAAGATCTTTTACATCATGTTCATCAGGATCATATTTCACTGTAAAAAGACCAGCGTCCTGATCACGCACCATTACTTCTAAGGCTTTTCTGCTTAAGGATTTGCCTAAAATACGCCAAGCCCTGATATAAGGCACATTTAGTCGTAGGCGATTCTCGCCCTTATCAGCGTTAATACGCTCAACCGTAATAAGCTGTGCGGCTAATTCTTCTTCATCGCTATAAGCTTTATCTACGACAGGTGTAGCCTTAGTAGCAGTTGGAGTTGTTGCGACTTTAGTCGACACAACGGGGGGCGTATTAACAGGCTCAGCATGAACCATGGCTCTTGGCAGTACCGGTAAGACATTAACTTTTAAGTCGGCAGGATATATCAACTGAGGAAGTTCGACAGTATATTGATATTCTCTTTCCTTATCGGGAAAATAACTTTTTATTTGGCTACAGGCTGATAAAGAACTCAATGCAACAACGGTGATGATAGATATTATAGTTTTCATTAAATGACTTCTGCTTGACGCAATGCATCGCGTACTAGATCAAAACAATCGGCGGTTAGCCACGTTAATGGTAGGCGTATACCTACACCTATTAAGCCCATCTCAGCAACAGCCCATTTCACTGGAATAGGGTTAGACTGAATAAATAAATGACTGTGTAAAGCGGCTAATTTATTATCCAACGCTAAAGCTGTCTCTTTGTCACCAGACATCGCCGCCCAAATCATGCCATGAACTAAGCGTGGCGCCACATTACCTGTTACCGTAATAGTGCCATTACCCCCTAGCAAACAAAACTCACGGCTAGTGGCATCATCACCGGTATAAACAGCAAAGTTTACTCCCACTAGATCACGTATTTCTTGATAACGAGTTAATTGTCCCGTCGCTTCTTTAACACCCACTATATTAGTGACATGAGCTAAACGCCCTATGGTTTCTGGCAACATATCGCAGGCAGTACGCCCTGGCACATTATATAAAATCTGAGGAATATCAACTGCCTCGGCTATGGCTTTATGATGCAGATATAAACCTTCCTGAGTAGGCTTATTATAGTAAGGCGTTACAATTAAGCAGGCATCAACGCCAAGAGCTTTAGCTTTTTGGGTAAGAGTAATCGCCTCTTTAGTCGAATTTGCACCCGTACCCGCTATGACAGGAATTCTGCGATCAGTCACCTCTACGATAAACTTAATAACATCACAATGTTCATCTTCATCTAAGGTGGCTGACTCACCTGTGGTACCTACTGCAACTAGAGCATCAGTACCCTGTTCTATATGGTACTCGACTAATTTCTTAAGACTTTCCTTGTCCACATCACCATTTTCAAACATGGGTGTAACTAACGCTACGATACTACCTTGAATCATGAAATCTCTAGCTCAAAATTATACGGTTACAAAATTTAAGGCATTATAACAAGCAAATACATAGAAAGGTATTTAGGCTACCAACTTAAGAC
>CAMDOP010000150.1 GCA_945903675.1 Crenothrix polyspora | reverse complement strand
TGGTGTGGCCACCAAATATCTTAACAACTATCTGGGTTGGCGACGCGGAATAGAGCGATGGGGACAGCAAATTACGCCCAGTGTAATTCTGCAAGCGGCTATGGGAAGTCTTGGTTCTTTTCAACTATTAATGCAAACATAGCCTTTTTATTTAACTCTGTATTAGAGATAAACTCCTGCAAGTCTTCCTCAATAATCAGTGATTGAGTAACAGTATTGGCTTTAACTTCCTTATAGCCCAAGTCATCGCGAAAAAACGGAATTATGAATTTGTCTTGCAGGTGGAGTTCATTCATAGCTTTGTCTCTTTCTTAATTGCAATATAGCGCTGATTTGGACTTTTTGGTTTGTCTGGGATAGTGAGCGCCAATTTTCCGGAGGCCATAAGTGGCAATAAAATCCTGTTACGAAAATTTGGATGATGACTCAATCCCAAATGTTCCATCATTTCTTTGGTTGAGCGGGGAGTTGTGCAAAACCTCAGCAGTGCTTGAGCTTGGTCGGTAGCTTGATCGGTAGCTTGGTCGGTAGACTGTTCAAAGCCCTCGGCAAAAGGCAATACCAGCCGAATAAAATTAGTGGTAAACCGATAAACAGACCGTGGGTAATACGCCAAAATACGTGGCACACCTGAGCCCAACTGCTCAACCATCTCCAGATCCCGAAACACCCGCATCAATTCTTTATTTTGGGGAACCGAATATCCCATGAAGAATTCATCTTCATCAAAACCCGAAGGCAAGCCACCAGCAGAGGTAATCTCCAGTCGGTCAGCAAATAACTCAAATTTGGGCGGCACTTCATTGCTGTAATTATTGTGAATGATGGCGTTGATGACCGCCTCGCGCAGTGCTACAGGACTCAGTAGTTTGCGCTGTTCACGCCGACTGGAGGTAATGCGGGCAAAGGTTTTGTTCTCAACCTTGAGTTTTTCCAGCACTGCTTTGGTGGCTTTTACCAGTGAACAATAACCGTACTCTTCATTTTCAATCAGATTGACCCGATCAGTACCGGCATACTTGGCCACCTTAATTGACAAGCCATTAAGGTCTGAAAGTAAATAAGCCGCGTAGTTGTAGGCGCCCTCTCCGGTTAACAGTTCCAGATTATGGGCAAATTGCTCATTCAGCGTTAATGGGGTTTCGTTGTAATAGATTTTAAGCTGTTCAAAGCTCAGGGTTTGTTTACGTGATTTAATCGTGCCGATGGAATTGCGAATTCTGCCGGCAAATAAGTTCTCAATCATTCTCACCGGCATAGGCTCAGAGGCACTACCAATTCTAAGGTAACAACCTTTGGCAGACATGCCCATTTTTGACAGGTAATAGGGCTTTTCAGAACCACTGGCGACCGTGATTTTAATGATTGTTTTGTCATCACGGCTTTCGGTCATTACATCAAACAGCCCCATGGTCGACGGGCTGATATTGTTTTTAATGCGATCCTTGATTTTCAGTTGCACCGTATCGGCATCAGCGATACCAAGGGTTGTTTGTGTTTTATCGTCAATACCCAGATAAATGACGCCGCCATCCCGATAATTAAGAAACGCCACTATCTCTTTTTCAAGCGAGTCAGTCAGTTCGCGTTTGAGTTCAATACGGTTGGATTCTTGCATCATGCCACCCTTATTTTCCCTGTGACTACATCGTTGATCAGGGTCTTACGCAGTTCTTTTAGTTTGCTGATTTGGGTGTTGATACTGGTGACAATGCGGTCAATGTGGGCGGTTTTTTCGTCAAGATAAGCAGCAATGGCTTGTTGTTCATGAAGTGGAGGTAGAATAAAAGGGATCACTTTAATATCGTCAAATCGCATAGTTGAACGAAGGCCACCACCAAACCAGTAGAAAACCTTACAAAGGTCATAAACGTGTAGCACATAATACGCAAAAAACGAATCAATTGACTGTTGGAAGCGAAGCCCTAGATATGCAGATGTGATAATGCCTTGCTCACGAACAAAACCCACACGCAAACTTTTTTTGTCATTTTGTAAATCCGTTAGCCGGAGAATCAAAGTACCTGCGGATACAACTTGATAGGTTTCAAATGACTCAGGTAATAGTCCAAAGCTAGTATTAAAATCTTTACGGATAATCCGTCCATAGCTCAAAGAGAGAAGATTTTTCTCAGTCAATCCTTGATTTTTAACTTTGTTTTGAACGGCTATGTCGGCAATACGATAGACGCCCCAATGCGCTGGCATTTCACCAATCCACTCAATACCACTATCTTTCATGGCGACAGTTTTATCCAGTCCACGAGTGACGGTTTCGTTGATGAGCGATTGCTTGAGCTTGTTGTACTGGGTTGACTTTTTACTGAGCAGGTCTATTTGACGGTCAATTTGCGTTGTTTTTGTGTCAAGGTAATTAGCGATAATGACTTGTTCCAGGGGAGTTGGCACCATCAGCAAAATTCTATTTAATTGTCCGGCAGTTAGTTTTGGCTGTGCAGAACCAGATATTAAAGTGGTGTAATCAAATGCTTCTAGGAGATAACAAAAAAAATGTATATTTCCCCTTTTTGGTTTAAGTATATGCGCATGATTATTTACCCAATACTTACCAGTAGCAATAAATGCCAAGGGACTGCTTCGCGAATATAAATTTGCTCCATCCTCGCCAATTAATATTGTTGACTCATTAAATATGTAGTCTTCTACTTTATCAATAACACCTGATGCACCATAATAATCATAGCTCTGCTCTGTCATTTTGCCTCTTACTTCGGCACTTAGAGGTATTCTTTTATAGTCCAGGCTACTCAATTCATCTTTAACTCTTTTTACTTCCCAATGCGCTGGCATTTTACCAATCCACTCAACGCCACTATCTATGTAATCGTCATAGCGTTCCAATCCAGCATTACTCACAACACCAACCCAGCTTCCAAAGCCTTCAACTCGTCATCAAGCGCAGCAATCTCACTCAATATTGTGCTCACTTCCCTTAGTTTCTCTGGCTTGTAAAAAATCTTGTTAAAGTTTAGCTCCACACCGACCACATTTTCCAAGTAGCTAAACGGTTTGCTAATGTACTTGTCCATAAAGGCTTCAATTGCAGCTTGGTTGGCTTCCTCGTCCTTATGGTAGGGAATAATCTCATAATCCTTTTGGTAATCAGGTGTCAGTTCTACGCTAATTTCAATGCGATCCGGCTGAGTTTTGCTGGCTTTTTTTAGTGCCGACTTGATAACAATTTTTCCGCACCCCAGCACCTCTTGTTTATTACTCGTTTTGATCAAGGTTTCTTGTTCAGCGTCATAATGGTATTGCGCTTGGTGAGTGGTAACAACTAGGGGCTGTTCTTTGTAATCAAGACTAGCAATAAAGGGCTTAATATCCAGTTCAAAATAGTCTGCAAGAGTTTTATGCGTATTACGGTCAAAGTCGGTAATAACAAACTCGGTTAGCTCTCGCTCACCATTGCTCAGTTTTAGGGGTGTCAGCTTCTCACTGGCTTTACCGTTCTCCAATTGTGCAGCAAAGCTGTTACCAAATTCATCCACATTGGTGAGTACAATGGCTTGTTTGTTAAAGTAAAAGAACTCCTTGTCAAACACCTTAGCGTAATCATTATCTTGATAAGCTGTCAACGTGCCGACAATTTCTAGGCGATTAAACTCATCGACTTCTTTACGTTTAGAGCCTTTGCTTTTTTTGAGTGCTTTGAATTTGTCACTGGCGTTAATCAGCATGACTTTGTCTTTGTGGTGCGGCTGCTTGTTTTTATTCAATACCCACAAATAGGTATAAATGCCGGTGTTAAAGAACTCATCGGTGGGCAGTTGTATCACCGCGTCTACTATGTCAGTGTCTAACATCCATTTACGAATATTACTTTCTGCGGAACCGGCATCACCACTAAAGAGCGTTGAGCCATTATGTACCACCACGCCCACACCGACGCTATCAAGCTTGGAGATTAGATGCTGCATAAACAGCAACTGACCGTCAGAGATTGACGGCAAGAATTTGAAGCGGCCAGTTTTATCGTTACGAATATCAGTGTTGTACCCCTGCCAGCTTACCCCATAAGGCGGATTGGCAATGACTACATCAAATTCTTCGTTATCAAACTTGTCGTCTACCAGCGTATTACCATGCTCAATTTTTGAATCGGGACGAAATCGACTTTCAATTTTAGCCAGTGCATACAGCGCGTCGTTCCAATCTTGGCCAAAGGTTTGAGTAAAACGTTTGAAATTTTTGTTAATGCGATCTTCTACGCCATACAACAAGTTTCCGCCACCACAGGTGCAGTCGTAGATTTTGAGCAAGGTATCAGATTCTTGAATCTTGGAGGTAACAATGTCGGCAATCAAGGCAATGACGTCATCTGGGGTAAATTGCTCACCTGCCGTTTCAGCTGAAATATCTGCCCATTTGCGTTTTATATGTTCTTCAAGCGTGGTTATGTCTGAATTGTTAAAAGGCTTAAGGTCAATCTCACTCCATTCTTGGGTGTAACCCAACAAGACTTTTTTGGCTTTTAGTTTTGTAATGACACCTTTAATGTCGAGAAATTTTTCACCATCACCTGCATCCACACCCAGCAAATCTTTAGTTTCACCATCAAAACCGTGCAAATAGGCGTCAAAATCAATATCAAAGGCTTTGTCGTTGGCACAAATATCCTTAAGTGTTTTGTTCTGCTCAAAGATATACACGTTATAGCCTTGACCTTTATCCTTGATCATGTCGATAAAATCCTGTTTATCAATGTCAGCCAAAGCTTCTGCGCCGATGGTATTTTTAAGCTCATCGAGCATTCTAATCAGTCGACTTTCAATCATCACCAAGGCAAAAAACGGCATCATAAAAGACGGCCATTCGGATTCTTTGATGCCAGAACCTCTTAATAAATTTGCGGTATTCCATATTTTTGATTCGTATTGAAGGATATTGTTATTACTCATTCTGAGTTCCTGCGTAAATTACTAATAATATAAACTCTATCGAGTTATAGGGCGTTAAAGTTAGTTTGATAAAGTAATTAACTCAGATGTGCCAAGAATAATAAGTCAGCTTTACTATTTTTGGTATTAATCTTCATTCAATTCTTCTAAATCGGGGAGATCAGGCACATTAATCTCAAACCCTGCTATCTTACGAATTACGGGATATTCTTCACCATCAGAACCTAATTCAATGTCATGGTTTTCGTTATAGCCCCATTCATTGACCCACTCAGAGATCACTAGCTCATTAAGCTTTAGTGTATAAGTTATACATAACAACTTTATCACTTTCAAAAGATGCTATGGGAACTCTTTTGTTATGCTTGTCTCTAGCAATATCATCGATTCTTTTTAAAGAATGAATAACTTCATACATGATGAATCTAGGGATATGACGTTATGCGATATCATTGTTGGTAAAACCATCAATAGTTTCTGAGGTAGTCCTGACAAATTGCCAATAGAACTTTCTTTTTGCAGAAAATAAGGCTGAGCACTTGGTTTTATAAATCAAATCAACATCAAAGTCGTTAGAGATGATCGCATTAAACATTGAAGCATATTGATCATCATGGTTATCTATGGAAATAATCATAATCATTCATTAAAAAATTAAATACAATTTGTAATAATCGCCAAATTAAAAATGTGCACTCTAAACCTTATGGACTATAGCATTATTGTTTAAGTATCCCTACAGTAATGTCTTACAGTTTGGCGTAATAAAAGCTTACAACACTTAACCTCATGCCTTCTGGCACTAGGTCAACTATCATAAAGTAGAGTAAAAACTTCGAGATTCTAATTTAGGTATTATGCTAAGTCATACACATCCTTTTTGGGGTGATACTGACACTTCTGTCAATAAGGCGGTGTTTACTGAAGCCGCTTACTAAGGTAAGACGCAATAATAAACCCCCCATTTTTATAGGATGTGCTGAGCGATAGTGAAGCGCATCATGCCTATAAAGCGATGCGCTTCACGTTGTTCAGCACATCCTATGGGGTATTTTATTTTTTGCGAGTTACCTAATCAGGAAAGAAAATTGCCACACATACACTACGCCCCTGCAACGCTTATAAAGGTGGTGGAGCCAATACCATTCTTGAGCCATTATCATAGGCGGCACTGACAATACCTTTTTTTTCCAAAGCCTCCATTATTACAGCAGCACGGTTATATCCGATTTTAAATTGTCGTTGAACACCTGATATCGAGGCTTTACGCGACGTTGTAACATATAAGACTACGTCATCGTATAAGGCATCATGCTCAGAATCATTAACAAGCGCCTCTGTTTCATCTATTTCGTTTTGCGATAGCGATGTTGGTTCACTTTGAAGGTCTAGTATTAATTCTTCATTTTGTTCAGGTTCTGATTGTGTCGTCATTTGATCAATGAGTTCTTTAGCCGTTGTTTTAGTGAGTGCGACTGAAGAGATTTCATCAAACCAATGTTCAAATAAATGGCTACCTACATTAAAGGCATTATCAATGCTTGCAATCGAAGGATCCGTACCTTCAAAATCAATACTATGTCGCCATCTAATAGTACCTTTTGTATCTGTGCAGGCGATTGCTCCCCATTTGTTACAGGCATTAATATGATTAAATAAAATAGCGCAATCTGTGAGCTTATTAGATAAGCCATTAAAAGGCGTATAAAAATAAATTTCTAACACATCACGCTGCTCGTCTGTTTCAACCCAAACTTTAAAAGATTGATTTTTGATTGAATAATAAAAGCTTACACTTGATGTTTGGTTTTCTTCATCCAAGGTGAGTTCATCATTCCACTGTAAATGGCTTAGCCACTCTTGCACTTTCTCTGCTAATTTCATCAGCTATAACTCCAAATTTAAATGATCGGGATTAAGCCGACAGAACTTCAGTAGGACGGCTACCCACTTAAGACGGGACAAGTATCGGTGCAGGTTAGGTTGTATGCTTTTCGCAACTCACACTACTCGGCATCAATGTTGGGTTAACGATAGAGCCGTTAGCCCAACCTACTGCAACATCTACACAAGCGTTTTGTCCCGCTTTAAGTGGGTAGCCAATAGGACGACTTTTTAAAATACCATCTAAAGGCAAAGCACAAGCCGGCACAAAGTTCTGCATAAAATAAGCGACTTCAGGTAAAGCTGAATTATTTAGCTTTTGTTCTAATTCACTGGCGGTGATGCTGAACTCAAGATTGCCAGCACGTAATTCTGACAAACATTTTAAGTACGCTGATAAGGTATCGGCTGCTTTAATGATTTGGTGATGGCTTTTGGGTTATTCCGTATCACTTAATCAAAAATAAGCGGCATTAGGCAGTAACAATCGATCTGACTTACCCGGCAGCGCGATAAATCCAAAATGGCGATAAAACGCTGCCGCTGAATCATCCTTTGCATCAACGACTATGCCTACCACAGCTAAACTATCGCTAGCCTGCTTTACTTTTAAACAGGCTTCTGCCAACAAAATGGAACCTAAGCCTTTACCTTGAAAGACCTCATCCACGGCTAAACGGCCAATAAGAGCTACAGGTATTGGATATCGAGGAAGTTTCTGTGCCACAGTTTCTGGCAAGTCCGAACATTTAATACTACCGGCACTTAATGTAAAAAAACCAGCCAGATGATTGATATCATCTTCAGGTGTCGCTACAAAAACTCTAGTAAGATCCCGCTTAACATCCTGAGCAGCATAACGACGAATATAGTCATTAAGGGCAAGATGCCCACAGTTAAACTTTTTCGTATCAATCTTTCCGTCATGAGCGCGGATAACATAAGA
>CAMDOP010000149.1 GCA_945903675.1 Crenothrix polyspora | reverse complement strand
CGACGCAGACAGAACAGCCTGCAGTTGAACAAAAAGATCAACAACCTACAAAATAATTATAGGTCATCAGTCAGGTCGAGCACAGCTAACAGCCGCTCGATCTGACCCAGTTATAGCTTTTAATAGCTAGCCCTTAGTTTACCTAATGGTTATAAACGATGTTGAACAAGAATTCTTTAAATTTGGCTATGCTACGCTATTAATGAGTATATTTATTTATAAATCGACTCAATGCATTAAGCGCTGCTTGACCTGACGTTGCAAATCCGTTAAATCATTTTTTGTTATGTTTAGATATTCCATGCATTCATTAACATATACAGCCCTTTCATTATTATAATTATTGTCGTTATTTTCATAGGCCAAATACTCTGCTAGATGAAGTACCGCCAACAAAGATAAAACATGATCTGGCAAACTGTTATCTTTAAAGGCTTTTATATCGTGGTGATGTCTAATAACAGCCGTAATCGTAGCAGGCAAACACCAAGCATGGCTTAAAAAAGCGCCCACTAACGCATGATCAGTCCCATGAAGATAGTTTTCAAAAGCGACTACGGACTGACCTAAGTCTCTTGCTTTGTTTAAGGTATCTTGATAGCCATCAAGTTGTTGCGACAACAAAACTTTACCACAATCATGAAATAATCCACAGAGCTGCGCATCTTCACCACTAATGCCGTCGAACTGCTGAACTATAAAAGCTGTAATGGATGCTACTTGGAGACTATGACTCCAGAACATATCAAAATCAGAATGACTACTAATTTTTTGTAGAGACAAGCCTGTAACCAATATAGAAATCTGCTTGATACCTAATAAGGTCACCGCTTGTTTTAAAGACGTAATGTTTTCTGATAAGCCATATTCTGCAGAATTAATCGTTTTTAACAGCGCCGCCGATAAACTAATATCTTGAGATATTAATTCAGTAATTTGAGCAATATCTGCATCTTGCTCTTGAGCTTGTTGAAACTTTAAAAGCATAGTTGGTCTAGGAGGAAAAATAATATTAGCCAATACATTTTCATCATTCTCTTTTCTCATAGCACTCATAGCACTCATAGCACTCATAGCAACTCACTGACTTTAAAAAATATTTATGACTGGATTGTGATACAACAACAATAGTAACAATTGCAATATTATTGTATCAAAATTACTATTAATGTTACTTTTAGCATTAGTAGTAGTCAAGCCAATATTTTCTCTTCTCGCTATAACGCCATAACTGGTTTTTATCACAACTTAGCGCATCAATTTACGAACGGACATTAGCCCATTAAATTTGCACATCTATTTATCAAGTAAAGAAGAGGCCAAAAGTACAAACACATGAAATAACTTATTATTATGACTACGATAAATAATCCTCTCGTATCGAACTCTACTTAAACCTATCACCTTTAGGTTTGATAAATAAGCTTGATCTACCTTGAAATAAAAACGATATGTCCCCATATAGTTCTCAATCACAATAATCCATTTATTAACCCATTAGGAAAAGTACCGTGACTGTTGATACAAAAAAAGAAACCTTAGGCTTTCAAACCGAAGTAAAACACCTGTTACATTTGATGATTCACTCCTTGTACAGTAACAAGGAAATTTTTCTGCGCGAATTGATTTCTAATGCCTCAGATGCCGCTGATAAATTACGTTTTGAAGCCTTGTCTAATGACGGCTTATACGAAGGCGATAGTGAACTTAAAATCCGCCTAGAATTTGATAAAGAGCTACGCACCATCACCATTAAAGATAATGGTATCGGTATGACTCGCGCAGAAGTTCAAGAACATATTGGTACCATTGCAAAATCAGGCACTAAACAGTTCTTTGAAGCCTTAACGGGCGAACAAGCTAAAGACAGCGAGTTAATTGGTCAATTTGGCGTAGGTTTTTATTCGGCTTTTATAGTCGCGGACAAAGTCACTTTAACCACCCGTAAAGCAGGTTCAGAACAAAGTGCAGGTACACGTTGGGAATCTGCTGGTGAAGGCGATTACACCATTGAAGCCGTTGAAAAAACACAACACGGTACAGAAATCGTTTTGCATTTGAAAGAAGCTGAAGGCGAATTTTTAGATGGTTACCGTATTCGCTCTATCGTTAGAAAATTCTCAGACCATATCTCTTTACCTATCGTAATGGATAAAGAAGTCATGCCAACTATGGATGACGAAGAAGGCGAAGAAGGTGAAGTTGCAGTTAAACCCGTAGCTCAAATCGAAGAAGAAACCATCAACAGCGCTTCGGCCTTATGGACTAAAGCCCGCCATGAAATTTCTGATGACGATTACAATCAATTTTACAAGCATGTCGGTCATGATTTTCAAGATCCCTTAACGCATGTACACAGTAAAGTGGAAGGCACTAATGAATACACTTTATTGCTTTATGTACCTGCACGCGCACCTTTTGACATGTGGGACAGAGACACCAAGCACGGTGTAAAACTTTATATTCGTAAAGTCTTTATTACTGATGATGCCGAACAATTAATGCCACGTTATTTACGCTTTGTTAGAGGTATTATTGATGCGAATTCTTTGCCACTTAATGTCTCTAGAGAAATCTTGCAACAAAGTAAGCAAATTACCTCTATTAAATCCGGCGCTGTTAAAAAAGTATTGGGTATGCTGGAAAATTTAGCTAAAAATGAACCTGAGAAATATGAGACTTTCTGGGCTCAGTTTGGTCAGGTCATTAAAGAAGGCCCGATTGAAGATCATGCAAACAAAGCACGCATTGCTAAATTATTACGCTTTGCCTCGACTCATGCTGATACCGATAAACAATGTGTTGCTCTAGAAGATTACGTAAGCCGTATGAAAGAAGGGCAAGATAAGATTTATTACGTCACGGCTGACAGTTTTGCTGCTGCAAAAAATAGCCCGCACTTAGAAATCTTCCGTAAGAAAGGCGTTGAGGTTATCTTATTATCAGACCGTATTGATGAATGGTTGGTCTCTAATTTGGATGAGTTTGACGGTAAGCATTTACAGTCGGTTGCTAAAGGTGACTTAGACCTAGGCGACTTAGATGCAGAAGAAGACAAAGCCGCTCAAGAAGAAATCACTAAAGATTTTGAATCCGTTCTTAAGCAAATTAAAGACGTGCTAGCCGATAAAGTCAGCGATGTCCGTTTAAGTCATCGTTTAACTGAATCCCCCGCTTGTTTGGTGGCTGATGTTTATGGCATGAGCCTTAACATGGAAAGAATCATGAAAGACGCTGGCCAAATGATGGGTATGGGCATGGGTAGTAAGCCAGTATTTGAAATCAATCCAACTCATCCATTAGTGGTGCGCATGAAGTCAGAACAAGATGATATGCGTTTTTCTGATTTAACCCATATCTTGTTTGATCAGGCTATTTTAAGTGAAGGTGGCCATTTGGATGATCCAGCGGCCTTTGTTCATAAGTTAAATGGTTTGTTGCAAGGTTTATTAAAATAAATCTTTAAGCTAAGACTAAAAAGGCTGGATTAATCCAGCCTTTTTTTTGCTCTAAAGTTAAGCGAATATTACATAAGGCATGGCGTGCAATTAATTCAGCTATTGCACTGTAAAACAGCTGAAGCTGTTTTACTCCAACTATACAGAAGACTTATTTTTTAGGTATAAACTTAACCAACTTAACGGTATTGTTATCTTGGCTTATGATGTCTAATCGGTGTCCGTGTAATTTAATGCTAGTACCTGGCTCAGGTATGGTCTCCATAAACTCAATGATTAGACCATTTAGGGTTTTTGGACCTTCTGTAGGCAGAGTCAATTGCATCATCCGATTTAACTCTCTGACGGTAATAGTCGCATCGACCAAATAACTGCCATCACTCTGTTTTGTAACAGTATTATCATCGGTTATTAACTCCCCAACTATTTCTTGTAGTAAATCATCTAAGGTCACCAGACCTTGCACGTCGCCGTATTCATCAACCACTAAACCTATACGGATCTTTTCGTTCTTGAAACGCAGCATTTGCGTGTGTACTGGCGTATTTTCGGGTATGAACGAAGGTTTTGAAAGTAGGCTAATGATGGTGGGTTTATCAAATGAATCTTGATTGACCAACACAAGCACCTTTCTTAGATGTAAAAAGCCTACGATTCGATCTATGCTTTTTTTGTATACCGCTAATTGTGTATGAGGGCTGTTTTTTATCTGCGTGATGATGGTTTCAAGGTCAGCTTCTAAATCGATACCGACTATTTCGTTACGAGGCGTCATGATGTCTTCGATCGTTGCCGACTCCAAGTCCAAGATACCCAATAACATTTTTTGATAGCGTATCGGCATTATACTTTCTGATTCCGTAATAATGCTTTTTAGCTCTTCTTTATTGAGCGAATCGTGACTGCTTTTATTAACATCAACGCCCACTATCTTCAAGATTAGACTGACAAATAAATTAACAAACCAAACGATCGGATAAACTATTTTCAGTAAAGGGGTATAAATCCAAGCAGCAGGAAAAGCCAAGGGCTCAGGCTTAAGAGCCGCCAAGGTCTTAGGCGTCACCTCTGAAAAAATCAGCATGACCAGCGTCAAAACGCCTGTGGAAATCGCGATGACTGATTCATCATCCGTATAAAGTTTAATAGCGATGACGGTTGCTAGTGATGCCGCGAAATTATTAATGAAAATATTTCCTAGCAACATCAAACCGAGTAACTGATCCGGTCTTTGCAATAATCTATGTGCTTTGATAGCACCTGGATGCTTTAGCTTAACCAGATGTCTTAAGCGATATCGATTTAAGGACATTAAAGCTGTTTCTGAACCGGCGAAAAAAGCGGAAAGAATCAACATAAGGACAAGTATGCCAAACAGCATACTAAGGGGCATATCGTTCAAAGCGAATGTACTCTTGGGTAGTTAAGATAGCTCTAGTGTCTATGATGAGAATTATTTGTCAAGTCTGAATATCAATTAGAGCTAAGATAAACATAAAAGGCGAAAGATTTTGGTCTTTCGCCTTGAATTTTAATTATACAAATAATGTCATTACGCAAGCTTCGCTTTTAGAAAAGTGATAATTTCCGCTAAAGGGATTTCTTCATTTTCTTGTGAAGTTCTGACTTTGTATTCAATGGTTCCAGCATCTAAACCACGATCACCGAGAATAATGCAATGTGGGATACCGATCAATTCCATATCAGAAAACATAAAGCCGGCACGGACTTTTCTATCGTCAAATAAGACTTCAATACCGGCGGCTTGCAGTTCTTGATAAAGCTGTTCTGCGGCAACTTTTAAACGTTCAGACTTGTGCATGTTCATAGGGCAAAGCGCGACTTGAAAAGGCGCTAAATTAGCAGGCCAGATGATGCCTTTGCCATCATGATTTTGCTCAATAGCCGCAGCAACCACCCTTGAAATACCAATGCCATAACAACCCATCAGCATAATTTGATTTTTACCGCCTTCGTTGATGACGCCGGCTTTCATGGCAGCACTATATTTAGAACCTAACTGAAAGATATGACCGACTTCTATGCCTCTAGCTAAGGTAATTTCGCCTTTGCCATCAGGGCTAGGATCGCCTTCAACAACAGTACGAAGGTCTCCTATATGCTCAGGCAGTGGGCAATCACGCTCCCAGTTGACGCCTTGATAATGCTTGCCGTCACTATTTGCCCCGCAGACAAAATCAGACATCAGCATAACACTTCGATCAGCAATAATCGGTATCGTTAAACCTATTGGGCCTATAGATCCGGGTTTGCACTGACAGGCCGCCAAAATCTCATCTTCGCTAGCAAATTCTAAGGGGGAAGCTACACCCGCTATTTTTTCGGCTTTAATTTTATTAAGCTCATGATCGCCTCTTAATAATAACGCCACAACGCCTTGTTCTTCACCTTTTACAATCAGGGTTTTAAGGCAAAGCGTTGCGGGTATGGCGAGGAATTGACTCAGCTCTTCGATGCTGTGTTGATTAGGTGTATCAATGAGTTTTAGCTCAGCGCTTGCAGCATTACGAATACCTGCTGGCATGACGGCTTCAGCTTTTTCCACATTGGCGGCATAGTCGCTGCTGGTCGAAAAAGCAATGGCATCTTCACCAGAATCCGCTAAGACATGAAACTCATGTGATATAGCACCGCCTATCGAACCAGAATCTGCAATCACGGCGCGAAACTTTAAGCCCAGCTGATTGAAAATATTGGTATAAGCCTGATACATCACATCGTAGCTGGCTTGTAAGGATTCTTGATCCAAATGAAAGGAATAGGCATCTTTCATAATAAATTCACGTGAACGCATGACACCAAAGCGCGGACGGATTTCATCACGGAATTTAGTTTGTATCTGGTAATAAGTTATTGGCAGTTGTTTGTAGCTTTTGATTTCATTACGCGCTAAATCGGTAATGATTTCTTCATGTGTGGGGCCTAAGCAAAACTCGCGATCATGGCGATCTTTTAAGCGCGCTAATTCTGGGCCGTATTGCTCCCAACGTCCTGTTTCTTGCCAAAGTTCCGCAGGTTGCAGCGCAGGCATTAAGACTTCTAAGGCGCCGGCTTTTTCCATTTCATCACGGGTAATTTTTTCAACTTTACGTAATACGCGTAAACCTAAGGGCAGCCAACTATAAAGACCTGCGGCTAGTTTACGGATAAGACCTGCACGTATCATTAATTGATGGCTGGCGATTTCAGCATCGGCAGGTGTTTCTTTTACGGTATTAAGAGGAAATTGACTGGTGCGCATGAGGATGTAGTAAAGAGATTTAAAAAAGGGTCATTTTACAGCTTTTTAAGGTCTTTTGCCTTAAAGTTCGAGGCAGCGAATAACACTATAGCATTTTGTATTCACCTGCCCCTTTGAAAAATGACATTTTTATGATGGCCGTAGGGGCTTATTGCATAAGCCCTATATAAATACGTCCCATAATTTTGATCTTTCGATAAATGGGCGTATGCAATACGCCCCTACGGTATTTGTATCTTCGCTTACAAAAACCTAAACTGTGGGCAGTGACGAGAAGATAGTCTCACTTTAAAAGTGAAGATTTAAATAATAATTCTATGTCTTCGTGATTAGGTATTCCAGTCCTTGCGCCTAATTTTGTACAACACCATGCGCCAGCAGCACTGGCATAGCGCAAAACATCTAACCAGCTCATGTCCGTGCATAAAGCGGCAGCGAAGGCACCGTGAAAAGCATCACCTGCACCGGTGCTATCAACACAAGCGACTGGAAAGGCTGATAGCGCACCTTGCTCTTGATTTCGCTGCCAAATCAGACCTTTTTCACCTAGCGTTATCACCACGGTAGGCGCAAGCTCTGCTAGTCGTTGCAAGGCTGTTTCGATAGTGCCGGCATATTGAATGGCAAATTTTTCTGAGCACACTAGATAATCAACTTTGTGCAGCAGCGCTAAGGTTCCATCATGCAAAGAGCCTACATCGAGTACGCTGATGGTAGACTTATCTTGGAGACTCGCTAACAAAGCAAGCGCTAACTGGGGTTCGTGGCCATCGAATAAAACGACTTTAGGTATGATAGCTGAGAAATCAATGGCATCAGCAGCCAATGCTTTGGTTTGGCCTTTATAATTGATTAAAGCGCGCTGCCCATCGGGCTTGACTAAGATGGTCGATAAGGGGGTTGGAAAATTACCTCTGATAATCAAATCGCTATGAACACCAGTGTCTAGCAATTCTCGATAATGGTGCTCACCATAAATGTCTAAACCAAGATAGCCAGCATAAGCGGCTTTAAATCCTAGTTTGGCGACAGTTAC
>CAMDOP010000148.1 GCA_945903675.1 Crenothrix polyspora | reverse complement strand
GCTTCGTTAGTGGTGACATGTTCCAGCACAATGCGCAATGCCGGGAAGTTTTTAACGATATCGTTTAGATGCGTTTCTATAAAAAGCCGCTCACGATCAAATATGTCACAGTGTTCATCAGTAACTTCGCCATGTATCAATAAAGGTAGATTATATTTTTCCAGCGCAGACAGCGCCGGATAAATAGCTTTAATATTGGCAACACCTGCATCCGAGTTGGTCGTCGCTCCGGCTGGATAGAGTTTAAAGGCAACAACCGCGTCAGACTCTGCCGCTAGTTTAATATCAGCCTCGTTAGTAGTGCCGGTTAAATACAAGGTCATCAGCGGCGTAAAATCCATATCGACAGGCACTGCCTGCAATATTTCATCTCTATAGTTTAAAGCCTGAGCTACGGTAGTGACTGGCGGCTTTAGATTTGGCATGATAATCGCACGCGCAAATTGCTTAGCAGTATGTGGCAATACGGTTTTTAAAAGTGCTCCGTTTCGAACATGGATATGCCAGTCATCGGGACGAGTAATGGTTAAAGTTTTCATTGTTGGCGCTGTGTCTGTAAAATAGCTGGTTATTTTATAGTAAGTGCTTGGAAAAGCTAAATTCAGTCCTTATTGTAGTTATTATTTTGTTATCGGAGTGGTTAATGCCAATTTACGAGTACCAATGTCAATCCTGTGGTCATGAGCACGAAGCCTTACAAAAACTCGGTGCCGATCCTATTTTGATTTGCCCAGCCTGCACTAAGCCGGAATTAATGAAAAAAATATCCGCCGCTGGATTTAGGCTAAAAGGCACAGGTTGGTACGAAACCGATTTTAAGAGCGGCACCAAGAAAAATGTGGCAGGCGAAGCTGCGCCAAAAGCCAGCACACCTAAAGCTGACAGCAGTACTAGCTCTAAAACTAATTCATAAAGTAGGTGAAAGGCACAAGGCGAAAGGCGAAAGGCGAAAAACTCGCTTTGCCTTTAGCCTTTCGCCTTACGCCTTTTTTACCTTTCATCTTAACCATACATCACAGGGAAAATTATGCGTACCCACAAGTGCGGAGAATTAAATACACAACAGCTAGGCGAAACCGTTTCAATTTGTGGCTGGGTACACAGACGCCGTGATCACGGTGGCGTTATTTTTATTGATTTGCGTGACCGTGCCGGTTTGGTGCAGGTGGTTATCGATCCTGATGTCGAAGCAACCTTTGCCATTGCCGAGCAAGTACGTAGTGAATATGTATTAAGAATCACTGGCGTGGTTCGTGATCGTCCTACAGGTACAGTCAATACTAATTTGCATTCAGGTGCGATTGAAATATTAGCGCAAGACATTGAAGTCTTAAATGAATCTGAAACACCGCCGTTCCCTATCGAAAGCGATATAGAAGTCAACGAAGAATTACGTTTACGTTATCGCTATATCGATTTACGTCGCACGGTCATGCAAGAAAAGATGAAAGTCCGCCGTGATGTCACGCGCTTATTAAGAAACTTCTTGGATGATAATGAGTTTTTTGAAATTGAAACCCCTTATTTAACCAAAGCAACACCTGAAGGCGCACGCGATTACATCGTGCCTAGCCGTACTCATGAGAATTCTTTCTTTGCCTTGCCACAATCGCCACAACTTTATAAACAAATGTTGATGGTTGCGGGCATGGATCGCTATTATCAAGTCGTGCGTTGTTTTCGTGATGAAGATTTACGCGCCGACAGACAGCCAGAATTTACTCAGCTTGATATAGAAACCTCGTTTATGAATGAAAACGAGATCATGATCATCATGGAAGAAATGATCAGGCAGTTATTTGCGAAAGTGATTGATGTCGACTTAGGCGCAGAATTTCCACGCATGAGTTATCAAGAATCTGTGTCACGTTATGGTGTTGATCGTCCTGATTTACGAATTCCTCTGGAATTAGTCGATATAGCCGAAGACATGAAAGACGTAGACTTTAAAGTCTTTTCTGCACCAGCCAATGATCCTAAAGGTCGTGTAGTCGCGATGCGCGTTCCTAATGCCGGTGACTTAAGCCGTAAAGACATCGATGACTTAACTAAATTCGTGAGCATTTATGGCGCAAGAGGCTTGGCTTATATTAAAGTCAATGATTTAGCCGCTGGCCTCGATGGCTTGCAATCGCCTATCGTAAAGTTTGCACCCGCAGAAGTTTGGGCTAGTGTATTGGCTAAAACAGGCGCTCAAACCGGTGATTTGATATTCTTTGGTGCTGATAAAGCGAATATTGTTAACGAAGCCATGGGCGCATTACGAGTTAAGTTAGGACATGATCTTAACTTGCTACAAGGTGCTTGGAAACCAGTTTGGATCATTGATTTCCCGATGTTTGATTGGGATGAAAAAAGTGGTCGCTTTAATGCGATTCATCATCCGTTCACCGCGCCTAGTTGCTCAGTAGAAGATTTGATTGCTAATCCAGGCACCGCTTTATCACGCGCTTATGACTTAGTCTTAAATGGTACTGAAGTTGGTGGCGGTTCTATTCGTATTAATCGCACCGCCATGCAACAAACCGTATTTGAAATTTTAGGTATAGGCGAAGACGAAGCTAGAGAAAAATTCGGCTTCTTGTTAGATGCATTAAAATATGGCGCGCCTCCCCACGGTGGTTTGGCGTTCGGTTTGGATCGCTTAGTGATGTTAATGACGGGTTCCTCATCCATTCGTGACGTCATTGCCTTCCCTAAGACTCAATCGGCAGCTTGTCCGTTAGTCAGCGCCCCTGCGGTAGTCACTGATGAACAACTGAAAGAATTAGGTATTCGTTTGATTAAACCTGAAGGAAAAGAAAAAGCTAAACAAGATTGATAGTGTCGGGTAGGTTGGCTTGCATCTTTTCGCAACCCAACATTACAATGGGGCAATGTTGGGTTAACGATAGAGCCGTTAGCCCAACCTACGCGAAATTTTATTTACCTAACACATCATTGCGAGTGCTTTCAGCAAGCGCTGCGGCTTCGCCGATAAGTTCAGCAGGGACATTTAGCTCTTGTAGGGTTGCACCTAAGTGTTCCATGACGACATTAAAATGATCATTGCCTAAACCTAGTTTAACTAAACCAGCATGAGCTGAACGTAAATCTGCACCGGTATAGGCATTGGGGCCACCAAACGCCATGGTAAAAAAAGCTTTTTGTTTAACAGCCAAAGCATCCATATCAATGCCATCAAAAAAGCGATTAATTCGATAATCATTAATGACTTTATCATAAAAAACATCAACGGCAGCTTCAACGGCTGCTGCGCCACCGATTCTGTCATATAACGATAAGCTTGCTTCTTCTGTACTCATGCTGTTCTCCGGGATTATTATAATTATGTAAAGTAGGGTCTTTGCCCACGGTCAGTGTATAACAAGCTAAAAACTAATACTACTCCATATTATTTATTACAGAGCTATGTCGTTTAAGCGCTGACTTAATCGCTAGTTTTAAGATGTTGCAAGTAAAACATCTAAAGCTCTTTTGCTACATTGATAGGGTGATGTTTACCAAGCCCCTGTATTAGTCATCGACAACCAAGGTTCTTCGGCAGGCAGTGGCGTGCCTTTTTGCAGGAGTTCGATAGAAATGCCATCGGGTGAGCGTATAAAAGCCATGTATCCATCACGGGGTGGGCGGTTAATTAACACACCGGCAGCCATTAAGTTCTTGCAAGTTTGATAAATATGTTCGACTTCAAAAGCGACATGGCCAAAGTTGCGACCACCGCTATAGTCTTCGCTATCCCAGTTATAAGTTAATTCTATCAAAGGCGCTTGGCCAGCTAAGGCGAGAGCCTCATCTTCTGGGGCATATAAATACACCAAGGTAAAGCGACCGGGTTCGCTGTCAAAGCGGTGGCTTTCTTTCAGTCCTAGTTTATGGCAATAAAAAGCTAGTGATTCTTCTAAGTTATTAACCCGGATCATGGTGTGTAAATAGCGCATGGTGTATGACTCCTGTGTAATGATAAATTACTGGTTCCCAAGCTCCAGCTTGGGAACCAGCTAACGAAGCTCTAGCTTCGCGGTACTGGAAGCAAGAGCTTCCAGTACCGCATTCCCAAGCACGAGCTTGGGAACTAGCACCAGTGCAAGTCATTCCGGCTTCCCGGTATGAAGTCTAGTGTATTTATGGGCTAAACGCGCTCTAAAATGGCCGGTAAAAAAAACTCATTGACTAGCATCTGATGATGGGCGATGCCATACACGGTCCTTCGCCCCCACAGAGCTTGCTTTATATCCGCTTCGCTCAAGGCCTTGTCTGTCCACGTTTGCGGTTTAACTAGGCTGACATCCATAGAGATGCGTTCAAGTTTGGGGTAAGAAAAAATAATTTCACCTAAAGGCCGATTGCCTAAATGTGCCAATTTATTATTAACGGCCTTGATAGTCGATTCAGGAATAATGGTTCTGGCTAAAATGAGCGGTGTGCCGTGCGCATGCAATAATACTTCGCGAACCAAATGGTAGCGCTGTTCAGGAAGACCCATTAAGCGACGTTCACTTAAAAACGGCGTGCACCAGCGTTGTAGTAACACCTTAACTTGCACGGCATTGCCATAATGATCGCGTAAGCGTTGGGTTAAAGAACCCGACTCATAAGTCCATGATTGCACGGATAAGGGCAGTTTATGGCGTAAACCCGGACGATTTTCCTGCCATAAGGGTTCACGCTTCAATAACAAGCTGGGTAGTGTCAAACTAAACCTCGGCATAATCAGTCGATGTGCCCAGCCAACGATCACAGAGCGGTTGTATGGCGTGGGGTGATTCGTTATACAGTTGTGCGCCGGCTAGTTGCACGGCATCTAGCAAATCGGCATCACGCGCTAAGTCGGCAATTTTAAAATGCACAGCACCGGTTTGGCGCGTGCCCATCAGTTCACCTGGGCCGCGTAATTCTAAATCTTTTTCTGCTATCACAAAGCCGTCGCTACTATCTCTTAATATCCCTAGGCGTTGTTTAGCGGTTAAAGATAACGGCGATTGGTACATCAATAAACAATAGCTGTCATTGTCGCCGCGTCCCACCCGTCCGCGTAATTGATGTAATTGAGATAGCCCTAAACGTTCGGGATTTTCTATGACCATTAAACTGGCATTAGGCACATCAACACCGACTTCGATTACGGTCGTGGCGACCAGTAAATCAATGTCATGGTTTTTAAAGGCCTGCATGACCGCATCTTTGTCGGCACTTTTCATGCGTCCGTGGATCAGGGCAACGCGCACCTTAGGTAAGGTTATGGTTAATTGTTCGGCGGTTTTTTCAGCGGCTTCACATTCTAAAACTTCGGACTCTTCAATCAGCGTACACACCCAATAGACCTGAAACTTTTTTTCTACCCAATGTTCAATGCGGTCTATGACTTCTTGGCGACGTTCAGAAGGAATAACACAAGTGACTACCGGCTTTCTGCCAGGAGGCAACTCATCAATAATGGAAATATCCAAATCAGAATATTGCAGCATTGCCAACGTGCGTGGAATCGGTGTGGCAGTCATCACTAATTGATGCGGTCTACTATCGTCTTGTTGGCCTTTTTCACGCAGGGCCATACGTTGATGCACGCCGAAACGATGTTGTTCATCAATAATAATCAAACCCAGTTTATGAAAGTTAACACTGTCCTGAAATAAAGCATGAGTGCCGACAATAATGCCGGCAGAACCATCGACTAAGCTTTGTAAGGCGGCTTTGCGGGCATTGCCTTTGAGCTGCCCCGTTAAATAAACGACTTGAGTTTGAAAGCCTTTAAACCAGTGGCTGAAATTACGATTGTGTTGTTCAGCCAATAATTCGGTGGGTGCCATTACCGCGACTTGATAACCCGCGCTTAGAGCTAATAAGGCGGCGTAAGCGGCGACGATAGTTTTGCCTGAACCGACATCGCCCTGAACCAAACGCATCATAGGGTGCGTGGAAAGACAATCTTCGGCTATTTCTGCGATAACGCGCTGTTGAGCGCCGGTCAGCTTAAAGGGTAAATTGTTTAAAAATAAAGCATTCGCAGCATCATCGCCATAAAAACTCGGTGCGCGCCAAGCCTTAGCTTTGTTTTTAGCTTTTTGCATACTCAACTGATGCGTGAGTAATTCTTCAAAAGCCAAGCGTTTAAGTGCCGGCACCGTGCCATTTTCTAAGGCCGTCAGCGTGACGGATTCATCAGGTGCATGTAGTGTTTGAATGGCGTCAGCTAAAGATGGGTAAGCCTGTTTTTTTAAAATAGTCTCGGGTATCCAATCGATCAATAACTCGGCTTGGTTTTCGCAAAGCGTTAAGGCCTGTTTAACCGCTTTTCTGATCGTGGTTTGGCTTAGGCCTTCGGTTAAAGGATAAACTGGAGTTAAGCGCGTTTCGGTAATGGGGGTTTCAGGATTGAACAAGATTTGATAATCAGGATGGGTCATTTCCAATCCGGCATAGCTGTGTCGAATTTCGGCAAAACAACTAATTAAGGTTCCGGGTTTGAGTGAATTATGTTGATGGGCGTTGAAATGAAAGAATTTTAAAGAAATAGAGCCTGTATCATCACTAATTCTGCACACCAGACCTTTACGGCCTCTAGGCAAAACATCAATAAACTCAACGCGGCCTAGTATTAATGCGGTCATACCAGCCATTAACGAGCCGATAGGAGCAACGCGGGTACGATCTTCATAACGTATCGGTAAATGAAAAACTAAATCTTGGATAACACGGATACCTAGTTTTTCTAAGCGCTGCGCAGTTTGTGCGCCTATGCCTGTTAACTGAGTAACCGATACGTTAAGTTGGTTCATAAGCCGTAATGAGGCTGATTAATCTTTAAAACGGGTATTCCTGCTCTTTAAGAAACATCACCGCATCCATTTCAACCCCTACGTCTTTAGGCAAGGCAGCAACACCTACGACAGCTCGGGCAGGGTAGGGTGCTTCAAAGTAACGCCCCATAATCTCATTAACAATGGGGAAGTTGGCTAAATCTGTTAAAAATACATTCAATTTAACGATGTCACTCAGCTCACCACCGGCAGCTTGAGCAACGGCTTGTAAATTATCAAAGACCTGTGTGATTTGTGCGGAAATATCACCAGTAATAATGGTCATGGTTGCTGGTACTAAAGGAATTTGCCCAGAAAGATAAATGGTATGGTCGACTTTAATCGCCTGTGAATAAGTGCCAATAGCCTGAGGTGCTAGTGGCGTTGATATGATTTCTTTAGTCATTTTTGTTCCTAGTAGGGTTTGGCTCTGGGCGATGTTTTATCATTCCCACGCGGAGCGTTACTGCCCAAAGTTAAGGTAAAACAGAAAAACAAGGAGTGCAATAGCTTCAGCTATTGCCTTTTAAAACAGCTAAAGCTGATTTACTCCAAGCATAAAGATTCCTTAACTGTGGGTAGTGACGCAGAGCTTCGGAACGATAAGCTGTGGGTAGTTCCCGTAGGCCGGAAAGCTTGGCGCATCTGGCATCAATGGTCGATGTGCGCAGCTTTCCACCCTACATTAATGTTCTAAACCTGGATAAAATTCTGGATTAAGTAGGTCTTCTTGAGTGTAAGGATATTGCTCAGGAAAAGCCGATTCTTCCATACCGGTTTCTTTAGCGGCCAACAATACAGCATCTATATAGGCATCAGCGATAAACTCTTCCAGTCTGTCATCTAAGCTGGGATTGTCTTTTAAGAGCCTTTGAAGTTGACGACGTTGCTCTTTAATAGTCAGTTGCCAGCTTCGGCCACGAAAAGACGGTTGATAATGCCACTTTAAGAGATGCGCCAATAAAACAGCAAGTCGAT
>CAMDOP010000147.1 GCA_945903675.1 Crenothrix polyspora | reverse complement strand
GGATGATGACTGATCGCCAATTCTAACATCTGTAAACGCTCAGTAGCTGTAGCGACAGGTTGCTCTCTATGCGGTGGTTGAGCACTGGGGATTAATAAGAGTTTTGATAAAGCAAAAACGTCTTTAACCTCGAGTGCTGAACGTAAATGACCATAATGAATAGGATCAAAAGTGCCGCCAAAAATACCTATCATTTAGTGCCTGATATGACCGTCACCTAAAACAATATATTTCAGCGAGGTTAAGCCAATTAAGCCTACGGGGCCACGCGCATGCAGTTTATTAGTGCTAATGCCGATTTCAGCGCCCAAACCATATTCAAAACCATCGGCAAAACGCGTAGAAGCATTCACCATCACCGAACTAGAATCGACTTCACGCAAAAAACGTCGCGCTTTAGTGTAATCTTCGGTAACAATCGCTTCAGTATGGCTAGAACTATAATGATTAATATGGGCAATCGCTTCATCTAAATCATGGACAATTTTAATGGCTAAAATCGGTGCTAAATATTCAGTATGCCAATCGTCTTCCGTCGCTCTTGAACAATGAGGGATTATAGAGCAGGTTTTAAGACAACCTCGTAACTCCACTCCCTTTTCAAGGAAGCTAGCGGCTAATAAAGGTAATACTTGCACAGCAATACTTTCAGCGACCAACAAAGTTTCCATGGCATTACAAACGCCATAGCGATGAGTTTTAGCATTGACAGCAATAGCGATGGCTTTAGCAATATCGGCATTGTCATCTATGTAAACATGGCATATACCATCTAAATGCTTAATAACAGGAATCGTCGCATCTTTAGCAATACGTTCAATTAAACTTTTACCACCGCGTGGCACGATAACATCGACATAGTCTTGTAGGGTAATAAGTTCACCTACTGCTGCCCTATCAGTAGTAGCGACTATTTGTACCGCCGTAATGGGTAAACCAGCAGCAATCAAGCCATCAGTTATACAGGCAGCTATCGCCTGATTAGAATGCAAAGATTCAGAGCCGCCTCTTAAAATACAGGCATTTCCCGACTTAAGACATAAAGCCGCTGCATCGACGGTGACATTAGGACGAGATTCATAAATAATGCCGATAACACCTAAAGGCACGCGCATTTGTCCAACTTGAATACCGCTAGGCTGATAACTTAAATTTGTGATTTCACCGACAGGATCAGGCAAAGCGGCAATTTGTTGTAAGCCAGTAATCATAGCCTGAATGCCACTAGGCGTTAAAGCCAGTCTATCAAGTGAGGCTGCATCTAAACCATTGAGTTGACCTGCAGCTAAATCTTTTTGGTTTTCTGCAATCAACACAGCTTGCTGCTTATCCAAAGCCTCAGCAATCGCCAGCAGAGCGTGATTCTTTTTGCCGGTATCCGCACGACTAATGACGCGACCAGCGGCTCTTGCTTGCAAGCCTAAACCTTGCATATAGTCTTTAATATCCATGCATACTCATAAACTGGAATTATATAGCGGGTAATTATAGCCTTAAAAGCTCCTTAATAACAGGCTTTAAGCAAGCAAATCACGCTTAAGCAGCGGCTTTCTAAGTTAATAGCATTGTGCTGATGGCCCGTAGGGGCGTATTGCATAATCCCTATATAAATACGCTCTATAAATGGACCGATAACATTGCGCTTTAGAAAAGGGCGAATGCAATACGCCCCTACGGTATTTGTAACTTTGGTAGTAGGATTTGCTTAGCTTGAGTTGATGCTTTGAAGGTTATATGTTCCTCCAATGTTTGGAGTAAAACAGCTAAAGCAGTTTTACTCCAAACTCGGTTATTAGCCTTGTCGTATAGCCTAGGAGAATAAAGACATAGCGAAGGAACTATAATAATTTAATGCTCTCTATTTTGCTGTTCTAGGTATTTTTACGAATAGCACAACAATGAATTAACCATTATGCTAGTTCAGTATTTGAAAACCGCTTAAAACTTCCAGCTTTTACCTTTAGCACTAATAGATTTACACGTGTCTTCACGCTTTAGAAAACATAGCTCTAATTATTTATATTTAACTTGACCATCAGGATTCCTATGAAAACTCAATACACTAAACTACAACAAGGTTTTACCTTAATCGAGCTGATGATCGTCGTAGCGATTATTGGTATTTTGGCGGCGATAGCGTTGCCGGCTTATCAGGATTATATGATTAGAGCTAAATTGGTTGAAGAAACTACTTTCTTAGATGCACAAAAGAATGCCATAACTGAAGCTTGGTCGACTAACGGTGTGTTTCCAACAACCGCACCTTTCTCAACAACTAAACCTACAAATGCAAAATATATGACTGCTGTTGCTTATAACGCAACAGCCGCAGGCCCAGTATCAGTAGTCCTTACCTTAGAAAGTGCAGCCAATGGCTTAAATGCAATTATGGCAGGTAAATTCCTAGGACTATTGGGTGTCGGAAATGCAGACGGTACCGTCACTTGGACCTGTAGCACATTTACAGCAGCTACAACTACAGCTGTCGGCGCTGTAACTGCAATGTATCCCTATTTACCCTCTGCTTGTCAACATTAAGCCGCGTAGGGTGGATTCGGAGCGATAGCGCCTATCCGCCACATTCGGAGTGATGAAAATAACCCTCACTTGGATTTCCCTCGTGAGGTTTTTTTTGTTCTATTGTTTTCGATATTACCTGTATGCGGCGGTTTGCTGTCGCGAAAACACCCTACGCACTACGCAATACATATCAAACATTGGTAACATTACCTGTCACTTTAACAAAAGCACCTGTTAATTTGTCAGCTTAACCAGTACATTTCACAAAAGCACCTGTGATTTTGCCAGCGTTACCGGTGCATTACACAAAAGCACCTGTAATTTTGTCAGCGTTACCGGTACATTTCACAAAAATACCTAGGATTTTTCTACCGTTACCGGTCACTTTGGCAAGCCAACATAAGCATCTGAGTTCATAATTATGTTGGTTTCGGCTATTACCTCTACCAATTTTACGGAATGTTATTTTTCCGCGCTGCCTACACCAAACGACTCTAGCAGCATCAAAACTACACCTAAGGTAATCGCAGAATCGGCGACATTAAAGGCTGGCCAATGCCAAGACTGTACATAAATATCTATAAAATCGATGACATAGCCATAAGCGAGCCTATCAATTAAATTGCCTATTGCGCCACCTAAGACCAATGATAGCGATACCGCCATCAAAGTCTCATGAGCTTTTAAGCGAGACAGCCAAACTGCAATCACTGAACCGATAACGATGGCTAAGGCTGCAAAAAACCAGCGCTGCCAACCGCCGGCTTCACTTAAGAAACTAAAGGCGGCTCCGGTATTATGCACATAAGTTAAATTAACATAAGGCATGATGTTAATAGATTGATATAGCTGCATGTTATCAGCTATCAACAATTTACTTAGCTGATCTAATAACACCGCCAAAAACGACAAACCTAACCATTTTAACATTGGGAACTTAGGCATAATGTCTATGCTCACCGTTGCCTGTTACGTTTTCAATACAGCGTCCACAAAGCTCAGGATGTTCGGCGTGTTCACCTACGTCATAACGTTGATGCCAGCAGCGCACACATTTTTGATGCGTGGATACGATGACTTTTAATTTAATGCCTTCTACTTCAGTTTGAATCGCATCTTCTGGGCAAAATTGTTCAGCCATCACTGCAGCATTGGAGGTAATAAAAATAAAATGTAACTCACCTGAGAGCTGATTTAATAACTCTACATAATCAGGATTACAATACAACTCCAATTCCGCATTTAAAGAAGAACCAATATCACCTTTGCCACGACTTTTTTCTAATTCTTTACTGACCGCTGTTCTGACTAACATCACTTTGTGCCAAAACTCTTGGTTCATAGCAGAGTTTTCATCTAATTTAACTAGCCCCTGATACCAGGTTTCTAGGAATACGGATTCGCTACGTTCGCCTGGCAAATATTGCCAGATTTCATCAGCCGTATAGCTAATGATAGGTGCTAACCAACGGGTCAACGCTTCTAAAACATGATACATCGCCGTTTGTGCAGAACGACGTGCCAAACCATCGGCCTTAGCCGTGTATTGACGATCTTTAATAATATCTAAGTAAAAGCCACCCAAATCAATCACACAAAAGTGATGTACTTTTTGATAAATATGTTGAAACTGATAAGTGTCGTAAGCAACTTTGACTTCTTCTTGCAAGACCAATGCCCGATCTAGCACCCAACGATCTAAGGCTAATAAATCTGAGTGTGCCACACAATCGACAGCAGGATTAAAATCATCCAAATTAGATAATAAAAACCGTGCCGTATTACGTAAACGACGATAACCGTCAGAGGTACGCTCTAAGATTTCATCTGAAACCCGCATTTCACTACGATAATCGGTAGCCGCTATCCAAAGCCTTAAAACATCTGCACCCAGATTCTTCATCACCGATTGCGGAGGAATTACGTTACCTTTTGATTTAGACATTTTTTCACCGTTCTTATCGACGGTAAAGCCATGGGTTAAAACAGCTTTGTAAGGCGCGATATCGTTCATAGCCACTGAGGCCAACAATGAGGATTGAAACCAGCCCCGATGTTGGTCTGAGCCTTCTAAATACAAATCTGCGGGCGATGATAGTTGTTCGCGTTTATCCAATACACAAGCATGGGTCACACCCGAATCAAACCAGACATCTAAGGTATCGGTAGATTTTTCATAATCGGCAGCTTCCGCACCTAATAGTTCTCCTTTTTCTAGCTCAAACCAGGCTTCTATGCCTTTTACTTCGATGCGCTTAGCGATTTGTTCAATCAACTCAGTAGTACGTGGATGCAGCTCTCGTGTTTCTTTATGGATAAAGTAGGTAATAGGTACGCCCCATGTACGTTGGCGAGAAATACACCAATCAGGACGACCATCGATCATACTTTCTATGCGTGCTTGACCCCATTCAGGTATCCAAGCAACACGCTTCACTTCGCTTAAGGCTTGTTCACGTAAGTTATTTTTATTCATAGCGATAAACCATTGCGGTGTCGCTCTAAAAATAATTGGGGTTTTATGGCGCCAGCAATGCGGATAACTGTGAAATACTGGGCTATGACGTAGCAACTTACCTTTGTTTTCTAATACCTCAATGACATGAGCATTGGCATTAAAAACATGTTCACCGGCAAATATTTCAGTCGTAGATAAAAATACACCATCGGCTCCGACAGGATTATCAATAGGTAAGCCATATTTCATACCGACTATATAATCATCTTGGCCGTGCCCAGGTGCAGTATGCACAGCACCAGTACCCGCTTCGGTAGTTACATGCTCTCCTAATACGATCGGTACTTTCCTATCATAGAAAGGATGCTCTACTAACTGAAATTCCCAGGCCGAACCTTTGCAATAACCGATCACACGATAGTCATCGATACCGTAACGTAAGAGGCTATCTTTAAGTAAGGCTTCAGCTACCACCAAACGTTCGTTAGCACATTGAACGACCACGTATTCTAGATCAGGGTTTAAAGCGACGCCTTGATTTGCCGGCAATGTCCAAGGTGTAGTTGTCCATATAACGACCGATAAATCGCCCTTGCCAACATGCGCGGGTGCGTGATGGCACAAGTTCATAAAGGCAGCTTCGTCGACCACCTTAAAACGCACATCAATGGCGGGTGAATGCTTATCTTCATATTCGACTTCGGCTTCTGCAAGTGCAGAGCCACAATCAGTACACCAATGCACAGGTTTTGCGCCTGCTGCGACATGACCTTTTTGAGTTATTTTACCCAAAGAACGTACGATATCGGCTTCAAAAGCAAAATCCATAGTCAAATAAGGATTGTCCCAATCACCTAAGATACCTAGGCGTATAAAAGCTTCTTTTTGTATTTCAACTTGTTTAGCCGCATATTCTCTACAGGCTTTACGAAAGACAGCTGGCGATACTTTGACGCCTGCTTTACCGATTTTCTTTTCTACCATTAGCTCAATAGGTAGGCCGTGGCAATCCCAACCTGGCACATAAGGCGCATCAAAACCACTCAGGGTTTTTGATTTAACAATAATATCTTTTAAGACTTTATTAACCGCATGACCAATGTGAATCTCACCATTTGCATAAGGAGGGCCATCATGTAGGATAAACTTTGGCTTGCCTGCAAACTCTTTCCTGATTTGTTGGTATAGTTCTGCTTGAGTCCATTTCTTGAGGCGTTCGGGCTCACGTTGAGCCAAATTGCCTTTCATAGGAAAACCAGTGCTAGGTAAGTTCAGTGTTTTTTTATAATCGGTAGTCATAGTATTTTATTCTCAGAAAAAATCTTTTTAGCACTCAGCACATCTTTAATAATCTGGGCTTGCAGTTGTTCCAATGATTGAAAATGCATTTCATCTCTAATTTTTTGTTTAAAGTGCACTTCCACATAACAGCCATATATTTCTTTATTAAAATCGAATAAATGGGTTTCAAGTATCACTTTTGAGCCACCACTAAAAGTAGGTCTAGTACCTACGTTTGCAACGCCCTCGTATTCACGACCGTCTAAGCCAGTCATGGTAACGGCAAATACGCCATTGACGGGCGTATTTTTTCTAAACATTTTTATATTAGCAGTCGGATAACCGAGCGTTCGTCCACGCTTATCGCCATGAGCAATACGTCCACAAATGGAATAACAGCGACCCAGCAATTGTTTTGCCTTTGCTAAATCACCCTCACCTAAGGCATCCCTGATTAAGGTGCTACTGATACGTTGTCCTTCTATATAACAAGAACAGGTATCTTCGACATTAAATCCATAGTCTTTACCCTTTTCCTTAAGTAGGCCAAAATTACCTCTTCTTGCCTTACCAAAGTGAAAATCATCACCTATCACTAAATGCTTAACATTTAATTTCTTGACCAAAATATCTTCAATAAAATGTTCAGCATCGCCGTTAGCAAAGGCACGATTAAAACCGACTATGAGTAAGTTATCAACGGGTAATTTAGAAAACTCTATGACTTTTTCTCGTAAACGCATTAACCGAGAAGGTGCATTATCTCCTAAAAAATATTCCAAGGGCTGAGGTTCAAAGACCATGACCACAACTGGTAAGCCTAGCTGTTGACCACGCTCAGCTAATTTTTTAATAACGGCAGCATGCCCCAAGTGTAAGCCATCAAAATTTCCGATGGTAAGCACACAACCCTGACCGAAGGGTTCTAAATGCGTGAGTCCTCTAATTAACTTCATGATCCTTTTTATAAAAAAAAGATTTTCATTCTATCATGGGCAACAAGCAAAAGCCGTTTGGGATTACAATTTTATCGATATTACGCAACATGGTCGCTTTAATCTCGTTTGCCGCGCCGAGCACCGCAGGTTTTGTTGGGAATAGCCCGAAGGGGCGCGGCATGGATGCCGCGAGGCGGTAGGAGGGCAGGAAGCCCTCTCTACCGACCCCCAACAAAACCGAGGAGCGCAGGAGAAAGCGGCAACCGAGCCGCCTTTTCTTTGGATACTTTCTTTTGGCGGCGCAAAAGAAAGTATCTCGCCTTCGGGTGCGAATACCCGATTAAAACAACCGTCGCGATAGCGACCTCAAAATTTTTGTTACATTGTTGAATACTTGCGTAACGTCCGTTATTTAAACTGAACCTTCATATACACTAGCTTAGATTCAACTAATAAGTGCAATTCATTTTTAACAGGAAAGAAAGTGGTTAGCTGATATAGTTCAGGGCTTTTTCAATCCGACCAAAGACGAGGACGCTTATGAAAGGCTATAAACAGCTAACCAAGATACAAAGATACCAGATTG
>CAMDOP010000146.1 GCA_945903675.1 Crenothrix polyspora | reverse complement strand
TTCGCACCATCAAGAAAAACTATCGCCTTATTCAGAAACTCAAACACTCCACATCCAAAGATGAAGTCAAGCGTCAAGCTAAGCAAGATGAGATTAAAGAAGCTCATCGAGTTTATATCGATCAAGCTCAGTATTTTGTGCAACGAGCACATACGACCAGTCAACGATTAAAAAACGATCATGGTGTTACGTCGAACCAACTGGCAGAGCTTGAGAGCTATTTGAACCATGCCGAACGTCAAATTAATCAGATTCGTCGTCGAGTATTACAAGGCGAAACGATTCCCCATGAAGAGAAAGTCTTTTCCTTGTTTCAGCCTCATACCGAATGGATTAGTAAAGGTAAAGCCGGTGTACCCGTCGAATTAGGCTTACGAGTTTGTGTGGTTGAAGACTCACACCGGTTCATTCTGCATCATCAGGTCATGGAAAAAACTACCGACGATCAAATTGCGGTGTCCATCGTTAAGGACAGTCAGTCGCGATTTCCAGCATTAAACACCATCAGTATGGACAAGGGCTTTCATAGCCCTAACAATCAGATTCAACTCAAAGAACGACTAGATCTTGTTATATTGCCGAAAAAAGGCCGACTGTCCGAAGCAGATAAAATACGTGAATCTGAGGTAGAATTTGTTCAGTTGCGCCGTCAACACTCCGCCGTGGAATCAGCTATCAATGCCTTGGAAGTTCATGGTCTTGATAAATGTCCTGATCAAGGTATTAATGGCTTCAAACGTTATGTGGCTCTAGCCATAGTGGCTCGCAACATCCAACGCTTAGGTGTGGTAGTTCGAGAACAAGCATTACAAAAAATAGCACGGCGACGAGGCCCCTACCAAAAAGCTGCATAACGTCTAAATATAGAGAAAATAACAATGAGTTAAAACGTTGTATGAATAACTGTGTCCTGAAATTACCAAAGAAGCACAAATACGCCCAATTAGAGCCGTTCAGCAAGTAATGAAAAGCATTTTAAGGGGAAAAATTACCGCATACATAATTGATCTGCTTCTGGCTCTCTGAAAAAACCGAGTTTTCTTTCAGGCACAAATTAGCTAAAGAGGTTTAAATTATGACTGTAAAAACTGAAAAACTGTTGCCATTTGATATGGTTACCCTGCTCGATAGCGACGAAATGATTAGCAAATATCTGTCTCAAGTACTTGAAGATGGAGACACTGATGAACTGCTATGTGCGCTAGGCTATATAGCAAAGGCCAAAGGTATGGCAATCATCGCAAAAGAATCAGGGCTAGGCCGAGAAAGTCTTTACAAAGCTCTTGCTCCGGGCTCACGCCCACGTTTTGATACTATTTTAAAAGTCATTAAAGCATTAGGTGTCAAACTCCATGCCGAACCTGTTTAATGAAATTAAAAGGGCAGTGAACGACAAACTACGGTTTATTAATGCACATTCCTAACCCTAAATAAAATATGAGTGGGTGATGACAAGGTATTTTATGATTATGAGCGGAATTTAATTACCGAATGATACGTTTTCTAGCTATCAGTAGTTTTTTGTTATTGCTTATATTTGCTTTGATCAACTTGGGCAACTGGCTTTCTGAGCCCGCCAACAAACCTGTTCAAGCCGACCTGATTGTTGCACTGGGCGGTGGTACTGGTGAAAGAGATCAAATGGCGGCTAGGCTTTATAAAGCTGGTTACGCTGATAAGATTTTAATAACTGGCATTGGGCACAGCTCTAAGGCTGGCCTGAACTATTATCAGCATCCTCGTTCCCTGTTTTTTCTTATGCAAGGCATTCCTGATGAGGCCTTGATGTTTGATGGACTGGCTATCAATACCCATCAAGAGTCTATCAACATTGCGGCTTTAATGACGGCACAACACTGGCACAGCGTGTTGGTTGTTAGCGTCCCACCCCATATACACCGCATTAATTATTGCTTAGAAGTTCTTTTTAACAACAAAGGTTTATCTTATCGCTTGATACAAAGTGATATTCCGTCTTGGCATACCGGTCGTTGGTGGCAAGAACCCAAATGGCTATTTTTTTGTGTCAGTGAAGCCATCAAGCTGGTTTATTATGCTGTGGTTTATGGTGGTTAAAACAGCATGGTTGTTGGTATAAGAGTTCCCACTGATTACAAGCCCATTTCTTACTAGCCTTTCTATAGCTGGAGTTTTGTTTGTTAATCTAATCCTTTGTTATACTAATGATATATTGGCTACCAACTTAGTTTTATTTAAGGAGCAAACATGAGCAATTTATCTATACGTGGAATCGATCCCGATTTAGCAACTACACTTAAGCAACAAGCTCACGCAAGTGGAAAGAGTGTTAATCAACTGGTGCTTGATGTATTAAAAGAATATACCGAGATTTACAAAAGAAAATATTTTACTCAAGAATATCACGATTTAGATTTTCTTTTTGGTCAGTGGTCGGAAAACGACTTCATAAAAATCCAGGGGAAAATTAAGAATGAATCTCAGATTGATGATGAGCTTTGGAAATGAACGCTCTTTTAATTGATACCAATATTTATTCTTATGCTATGCGAGGCGATACCGAAATAATACAGGCTCTTCAGCAAGTAGCCCATATTGGCATTACTGCAATTTCAATAGGTGAACTTCTTTCTGGTTTTAAGGCGGGCAATAAAGAAAAAACTAATCGTAAGGAACTCAATCAGTTTCTTGATTCACCCAGAGTCACCTTATACGGTATTGATGAAGGGACAGCTGAATATTACAGTTCAATTCTCGACCAACTAAAGAATAATGGTACTCCCATCCCGACCAATGATATATGGATTGCCGCAATCGCTTTTCAACAGGGCATGGTCATTTATACAAAAGACAAGCACTTTATTAATATTAGAGGATTGCTACTTAAGTAAGTAAGTAAGTTGGTTGAAAATAAGGCTATCAACTTAAGAAGCTGCCATTAATTTAAGTTGGAGTAAAACAGCTTCAGCGGTTTTAAAAAGCAATAGCTGAAGCTATTGCACTCCATTTTTTGTAATAATTGAATGCAATATAGGGCTAACATTGTATGGGTATCCATGAGCAATATGACAAGATTGATGTGGAGAACATAAATGAATATTAAGCCTATCCGTAACGACGAAGATTTGGCGCTTACCTTTAAACGTCTTGAAGCTATTTTTCAAGCTGATGAAGGAACACCGGAAGCTGATGAAATGGACGTTCTGGTGGCTTTAGTGGAAGCCTATGAAAATAAATACTACCCCATTAATTCAGCCGATCCTATTGATGCTATTAAATTTCGAATGGAGCAACAAGGTCTTACGCCACAAGATCTTGAAGCTTATATTGGCTCCAGTGGTCGGGTCTCTGAAGTGTTAAACAGTAGGTTGGGCTAACGGCTCTATCGTTAACCCAACATTGTTGCCAAGTAGTGTAGGTTGCGAAAAAAATGCAACTCAACCTATAGGGCTAACAACCACATTCAATCTCTTGGCGTTGGCTTTAAGGAATCTTGATGTAGTGCTACAATTTTGTGCGTGATTTGCAAGTATAAAGCGGGCGGCAAAAAACCGTAGGCATATTTGCCGGATGTATTGGAGATAGTCCTTAAATCATAGCCGGGCCATTGGTACTGATTAAAATCATCCAGAATAATCCAAGAGCGCTCGCCATCTAAACCTAAGTGTTGTTTTACTTTAGGTGGGATTTCAATGGCAGCATTAGGATTTTTAGGTAGTGTATGAGTAATGGGGGCGACAGTAACAATCTGTTCAAGCTCATTATTTTCGAGCACCAGTATCATGGCACAAGGTCTGTTTTTTTAGACCTTCTAATTTTCCGACTTTATACTCGTTTTGCCATAGATAAGAATATGAAATAACAAGGCCATTTTCAGGCGTAGGATACGGCATTGCCCATCTAATCCATTAAGCTGTTTAAATGCTCATGCTCGTCACTCATTTTTGCTTGGGCAATGGCGACAACTGTAGCCGAAGGTAGTTCGGTCAAATGATAAGCCTGTCTGGAACGTGATTTAAGTAACATGTATTCGTTATATTCATGTTCAGAAACAAAATAACCGCTAGTCCGCCCATGACTCGTAATAGCAATCGATTGGCGTTGCACCTGCTCTTTGTATTGCCCAAAATGTTTAACAAACTCACTTGCCGTTACTTGTAACATACATTTACTCCCCATTATTTTTACGTAAATTACGTAATTTACGTAAAAATTTCAACATACACTTTAGTTATTAACCGGTCAAGATAGTTGTCGCCGACCGGACAGGTTAAATGTCGCCGAACAAGGGCGAAAGGTATAGTAATGGTAACTATCTGACTTGGGTAAAAGTTGTGTCTTAGAAGTGACTAAAGCCGCTCCCACAGAAAAATGTTTTTTCATCCCTTAATTGGCTAGCCAAAATCTAACTCTTTTTGATGTCGAATAGCCAAAATAATAACGGTACCGCCATTAAAGTAATACCTAGCTAAATAGCCATTATCTCCAAAATCAATCGGCCAATCTCGAAAATCAACGGGCATATCTTCAATAGGTCTACCTATTTGCGGCTGAATTCCCAGTGTTGCTATTCCTTCTCTAATCGCTTGAGCTGCCCGTTCTGCGGCTATTGGGTTTTTTGATATCAGAAATTCACGCAGTCGATCTAAATCATTAATTGCATTACCCGTGTAGATTACTTGTGGCATATGGGTTTCGGTAATTCATTTTTAGTACCCCAACTAGCAAGCCAAGCATCAACATCCAATGAAGTTGCATGTAATCCAGTATCTTGATATTCATTCCAAGCAATGAGGGCGTCTTTTTTAAAGGCGTCTCGCTTTTCTTCACGGTCAACATATTGGCAAATCGCTTCCTTCATCACCCAGTGTGGTGATCGATGACGAGCTTCGGCTATATTTCCAACCCGAGTACGCACATCTAAATCAAGTTTTACTGATACTGCTTTAATTTGTTGTTGCATAAAGCCTCCTCATTAAACGATGGTAATACCTTATCATACCTTATTTAATTACGCTCGATAAAAACAGCGAATGTCACTTTTTGTCCAACTTATTGCAAAACAACAGAATTAGTCTTATGAATTTGTACTTTATAGAGTGGCATAGTTTTCACCAGCATTAATAATGAGATAACTCGTAACCCGCAATCTGTAAGGCGTTGAACTTAGCGTATTACGCCGAATATTACGAGGTGAAACGGTGTAATACATTAAAGCTTTCGCACCCTACGTTTAATGGCAGAGCATGTTGGTAGTTATGGCCTTACGACGAATCAATGCTGCAGGGTGGTTTCTGAGCGGTAGCGACAATCCTCCATAAACGAAGCTATAAAACTGCCCCTCGCCCATATTTTTCCTCGCACGGCTTTTTTATTCGATTGTTTTCGATATTGCCTGTTTGCGGCGGTTTGCTGTCACTAAACCGCCATACGACTTACGAACTTGAGCTTGGAAACCAGCGCAGGTTTTTCATCAACATCAATAATGAATTAAAGTTCAGTCTTTAAGATTGTGTGAAATATAAACCAGCCAATTATTTTCTTTAACTAGAGATTAGTTATCTAAGATTATAACTAAAAGTCTCTGATACTTTTTCCATAATTAATAAATAATAACCGAAGATTTAGTGGTTTTTTTGATGATCTTTAATGCATCTATCGCTTCTTTTTCTTGTTCTAGTCTATTTTCATCATCTTTTAACTCAAGATTGACGATTACATTTTCATTGAGTTGTCTACCGCGAACGCCAACCTTAGTAATTAGGGCAATGGTTTTTATGACATCTGCAACTACAACTTTATTTTCACGAGTAACCACTTTCAATGCGGCTAATAGCTCTGGCATACCGGCTGACGCTAAGGTTAATTTGTTATTTGATTTCCCAGTCTCTGCAAGTTTCTTCTTTTCTTCTAGAAGCTTAATTTGTGCATTTAATGCCTTAATTTTTTCATCATACGTCTTTCTAATTTTTACTGTTTTAGCGTTATTTTCCATTAATTTTTCCATTAAATTTATAAAGAGCTTGTTATATCATAAAGTAATAGTTCTGACTATCCTATGCAGAACTGAGGCTTGTCGTTCGCGTAAAGCTATCTTATTCGGCTGCCTCAAAAGCGGGATGATCTTACCAATACCATGCATTAAGTTGGCAGGACTTTTTTTTTCGCAGGGCTTTAAAAACTCATGATTGCCAGACTACAACTTTCACATTAACATGCTGCAGTAGCATCCAGTAGCTAGGTTAAGCGTTACTCAATTAGTCATTACGCTGCTGTAGGCACTTTCCATTCTAATTACTTAGGAGTTACTTATGCCACATCTCACTCCACCGCCTTTCGGCACAGCCATTACTTTGCAAAACGGTAAACTGGTTGTACCTAATAACCCCATTATTCCTTTTATAGAAGGCGATGGTACAGGGCCGGATATCTGGCGCGCCACGGTTCGAGTTTTAGATGCTGCTGTTGCAAGTAGCTATGCTGGACAACGAAAAATCCACTGGCTGGAAGTGTATGCAGGCGGCAAAGCTCATCGTTTGTTTAATACCTGGCTGCCTGATGAAACGGTGGCTGCTTGTAGTGATTATCTGATTTCTATTAAAGGTCCTTTAACCACGCCGATTGGTGGCGGCATACGCTCTTTAAATGTAGCCTTGCGGCAGTTGCTAGATATGTACGTATGCTTACGCCCAGTGCGCTGGTTTCAAGGTGTGCCGTCACCGGTAAAAAATCCAGGCGCGGTTGATATGGTGATTTTTAGAGAAAACACCGAAGACATCTATGCCGGCATAGAATTTGAACAAGGCAGCGCTGATAATAAATTATTCTTAAAGCTATTACAGGAACACTTCCCTGAGCAATATGCCAAAATTCGTTTTCCTGAAAGTTCAGGTATTGGTATTAAACCAGTGTCGCAAGAAGGTACTGAACGTTTAATCCGCTCTGCTATTGATTATTGCCTGATTAACAAGCGCAAAAGCCTGACGATTGTACATAAGGGCAATATTATGAAATTCACCGAAGGGGCTTTCAGGCATTGGGCCTATGCGCTGGCGGAACGTGAATATCCAGAGCAAACCTACACTTGGGCGCAATGGGAGAAAACCTGCAAGCTAAATGGTGAAGATGCGGCTAATAAAGAACAGGCCGAGGCGCAGGCACAAGGGCGGATCTTAATTAAAGATGCCATCGCTGATATTGCCTTGCAACAGGTGTTAACCCGCCCTGAAGATTTTGATGTGATAGCCACCTTAAATTTGAATGGTGATTATTTATCCGATGCTTTGGCTGCTCAAGTGGGTGGTATTGGTATCGCACCCGGCGGTAATATTAATTACCAAACGGGTACAGCTGTTTTTGAAGCCACCCATGGCACTGCCCCCAAATATGCCGATCTTGATAAAGTGAATCCTGGCTCATTGATCTTGTCGGGTGAAATGATGTTGCGTTATATGGGCTGGACTGAAGCCGCTGATGCCATTATCAAAGCGATGGATGCGGCTATCGCCAGCAAACGAGTCACTTATGATTTCGCACGTTTAATGGATGATGCCACCGAAGTTAAATGCAGTGAATTTGCAGATGTCTTAATTGAGTATTTCTAAGCCTAGTACCTCGTAGATTTCTATCTAATAGCAATCATCGATATAATGTCTCTTATGTTGAGCAATTACATAAACAATAATTTATGGCTCCTACGCTCCGCGTATCTGCCCACAGTTAAGTAGTTAATTGCTTGGAGTAAAACAGCTTTAGCTGTTTTAAAAGGCTGAGCTGAAGAGGCTGTGAAAGTAGTGATGTGGGAGAGGCTTTAGTACGGTAGGGTGGGCAGCG
>CAMDOP010000145.1 GCA_945903675.1 Crenothrix polyspora | reverse complement strand
ATTATTATGTTTCATAGCCTAATATCCCTGTTAAGTTTTTCGCCAACATGATTTAAGACTTTTTCAACAGAAATGTCCTCCATGCAGCGGATAGAGTAAGGGCAAAAACACTGGGATTTATCTTCACGCCAAACACCGGATTTACTGTTTTCCTGGCAAGGCTGGCAATCAAAATTTTCTGAAATAATACTGACATTATCAAGAAAGCCTGGGAATACTTTACGGCGACTAGTCGGGCCTAAAACAGGAAATACGGGTTTACCTAAAGCTACGGCCATGTGGGTTACCCCACAATCATTACCAATGACATAACCCGCCTGCTTTATCAATGCGGCAGTATCTTCCAGCGACAACTTGCCAATATAATTTTTAACATGTCCTGGAAAAGTGATTTCAGTATCATGCCGTTCTGCAAAATGTCGGGCAAAATGCCAAGCTCTTCCTTGGTAGTGAAGTGTCTTACCAAATATTTTTTTGCACCATTTAGGAAATATAATGCGATTTGAATGATCCAGGTCAGAAGGCAATCCAACAACGGCAACATTTTTTATTTGTTGGGCAAGTGCTCCGTATTTAGCCCATTTTCGAATAATCATCTGCATTCCCCCACCGGGGATTAAAACACAGGTATCTTCAGTAATATCATCGAAAACTCTTTCAGATGCAACACAGCTTGTTTGTGTGATGACGCTTACTTCAGGAACAATAAGCTTTGCGAGGTTAGAATAAAGCTCTATTTCTGAATGTAAACCACAACCTTTGCTGTAATCCCACATAGGATGCAGAACTATGGCATTATCAAAGTTTTTAAAGTGGATGGGTTCGCCAGCAACTTCAAAACCATAGATATATATATTGTATTGCTGATTTAAAAATGGAGTTTGTTCTGCTGCGACACTGCGTATATGTGGCCAACGCTTGAATAAGGAACCAACTTTTGGCGTTTCACCTTGCAGACATAAGTCAACTTTATAGCCCCCTTGAGATAACATCTCCATCATAGGTGTTGCCATGAGCATGTTACCCATGCCACTGCCTACATGAACTAATACAGTCTTTTGATCGGTCATTATGGATGCTCATGTATTAGACGTGTGGATTAAAATATTTTAGGAGTAATATGATTATCTTAGTTGCTTACGAAAATACCGTAGAAATTTGGCAACAGGATTATATTGGATAAAATCAGCCAGGTGCTCGACACGTCGAAGCCGTTCGTTCATTTCAACATTCATTTTGCCAATATAAGCAATTTCTGTGCAGTTCTGTAAAAATAATTCAATTGCTATTGAACCCGCTGGTTTTTTAGGCTGTTGCAATAGTTTTTCATAAACAGTCATTAATTCTGATGCAGTTTTATCGGCAGTAAAAAATGCTTTAATTCTTTTTTTAGCCGCTTTCACCAAAGAATCACGCAATTCAATTGAGTCAATAAGCGAAATTAAGCGCTCCGCCATGGCATTAATATCACCAATGGGAACAATAAAACCGGATATGCCTTCTTCAATGGTTTCATCAACACCCGCACAGTTAGATGCGACAATTGCACATTCAGAAGCCATAGCTTCAAGCATGACATAAGGATGTCCTTCTTTTCTGGACGAGAGCACAAAAATGTCACTGGTAGCAAGAATATCGGCTACATCTACCCTAAATCCCAGAAAATGGAAGTTGTTAGCAATAGAGTAATCAATGACCTTCTGTTTAAGCAGGTTTGTAAAGTTATCATTTTCTTCTCCACCTGCAATAATAAAATGCACGTTGTTTTGCGATTTTTTCAAAACGAGTCTTGCGGTATCGACAAAATAATCAAATCCTTTATCGGGTACTATACGTCCTACTGCTGTTATCAAAAGAGAATTGAGGGGAATATTTAATTCTTCTTTAAGACGGTTTGATTGGTTTGCCAAGGCGGTATCAAAAAGACTTAATTCAATACCGTTATGTATGACTTGAAGTTTATCACCTGTAACCTGAGTCGCAAGTGTAGCACTAACAGAATTTGAAACAGCAACGACGTGATCTGATAATTCACTCATCAATTGGGCAAAACTGCCTAGAGATAAAGGCAGACTTTGAAAAAGTGGCATATCTGGCTCATATTCAATATGCGCCAGATAAAGATGCGGGATGCCTGTCAAGCGTGCAGCCAGAGCACCCTCAAAACGACGATTTGAATTGGTATGGACAATGTCAATTTGTTTGGAAGTAATTAATTCAACTATGGCTTTAACTCTTGCTTGCAAGCCTTCAATTAGAGTGTACCAAGCAATATCAACTGTTAACCAATCATGTTCAGCTTCGATAATAATAACTTCAACTGCAAGGTCTTCAAGAGGTTTACGGAGTGAACCTTCACTGGGCAACACGACAACAGGCTGAAAACATTGGCGATCAATATTGCGAAAAAGTGTTAATAGATAATTTTCACCACCAGCGCCTGTGTCACTACGACTGGAAATATAAAGAATTTTTTTAGGGTGTAATTCATTCATATTTTTCTTTAAAACGCCAAAGGATATGTTGATCTAGCAATAATTTCAGGTTTGTATAAAATCTATAAAATTTTGAACAAACTGACGTGTGTTTAATAGGTAACTTTTCAAGTTTATTGATAAAGGTATTTAAAATAATATTAACAGCTTGAGTACTATAGTGTGATTCGATAAATAGTAGTCCTTGATCACCTATATACTTCCGTTTTTCACCATCTACTATCAAATTATTAATTTGTTCTGAAAACTCATCAGCAGTTAAGGCGATGAGAAGCTGTTTTCCATTGATTACATCAAGCCCTTGCGCGCCAAAGTCAGTCGTTACGACAGGAATTCCAGCTGCCATGGCCTCACCAACTTTTCCCTTCATTCCAGCACCAAAGCGCAAGGGTGCAATAGAAACCCATGATTTTTTTAAATAGGGTAACGTTTCTGGAACATAGCCAGTTACCTCAATATTCCTACAAGCCAGACTTTGTATTTCTGGTGGTGGATTACCTCCAATGATAAACCAATGACAATTGGGGTATTTTTTAACAATAGTCGGCCAGATTTCACGATAAAAATATAGAACTGCATCGACATTCGGTTCATGGCTGAAAATGCCAATAAAAATCAGACTGGGAAATGGTGTTTTTTCGCAATTCGATGGATAAATTTCATGAATATTTGGAATAATGAAAGTTTTGATATCAGGCAGATCTCGTAACAGAATATCAGTATCTTCGGGGGTAATAGTAACGATTAAATCAGCTTGTGCATAGGTCGCCAATTCTCTGTTTTTAGTATGCTCTGCTTCGGCATAATAGTCGGTATTGTTTTCCAATTTAGCTTGAGTAAGAAGTCTGGCATACACAATATCAACACTATCAATCACTATTCTGGCATTTGGTTGGAGTAGTCTAATAGAGGTTATTCGTTTTTCTGCCTGATAAAAATATTTAAAATAGATAACATCAAAATGATACCTCAGAAGAAGACGATCCATATTTTCTGTGTGAATATATACCCCCAATTCTTCTAGTAATTTTCGATAGCGAATTAAATCAGTTGGAGTTGTTTTGTGTGACCACAATGCGTAATTGATAATAAAGTAATGACATTGAAGGCCCTGTTTAATTAGCAGTTCAATAATAGTAGACATACGCAAATCGGCAGAGGCACGATCTGGCATGGGCAGTCCCGTATCAATAAAAAGGATATTCATTTTGAGTCAAGAAGAGTTCTTGGTTGTAAATGTATTAATGTCATTGAGAAAGCTCCTGTTTAATAATTTCCAGGTATCCCTTGCCAAATTTCATATCAGGTTCCAAATGATTACCTTCTGCCCATTCATTCCATGATTTTATAAAAATAATTTGATGATCATCAGGCAAGCTTGAAGCTTTCGTTATGGCTTTATTTACCTGTTCTCTAAATAATTCGGGAGTCGAGTTACGCAATGCTAATCCATTAATACCACTACGAGGAGTGTTATCCCAGTTAGGTATCACACACGGATAGTATTCTATATCGTTGCTTACATCTTCTATAAAATAGGGAAGAGCGTCTTTATAATTGTATATATGAACAGGCTGTTTTAAAAAATTACGATATCGTGTTTTTAAATTATTAATAATTTTTGGAAGGCCTGCTTTTTTTTTCATTTCGCTAGCTATTTTTCCTTGATTGGCAATGGTAATGGCATCGAAACCAAATTTTTCAGGTTTCCAGGCAGGTTCATCCTGAAGCGATGCAATGAAATGTAAGCCTTTCAATCCCGCCTGATGTGCTAATTCTCGCCAGTAGTCAGTAAACTCGATGGGATCGGGCAACTTATGAGGCTTGTAAATTAAAAAAATAGGTTTGCCATCTACCGTTAAGTATCGATCATCCGTAAAGGCACTTAATAAAGAATTAAAGTGATTTTTGTAATCTTCTAAACCCGGATAGGTTTGTTCAATCAAAATTCTATTGGGGGCACCATGCCAAATACCTGACCAAGTATCATTAGCCCAGCCTAAACAAAAAGGGAAGTTGGGTTTTCCTGACTGCATGACTTCATTAAAAGGATGTTCCAATAATCGTTTGCCAGCAAACCAGTAATGCCAATAGCAAAAGCCTTCTATACCGTATTCAGCAGCCATTTCGGCTTGTGCAATACGAGTCTCGGCTAGACGTAGATCGTAAAAGCCAAGGTCGGCAGGAACATGGGGTTGATAATGTCCAGGGAACAGAGGGTTAGCTTTTGCTGTATTGGTCCATTCAGTAAACCCTTTGCCCCACCATTCGTCGTTTTCGGGAATTGGGTGAAATTGGGGTAGATAGAAGGCTATGGCACGAACATTTGTCATTATTTTGCTCTTTGTATTTTGTGTATTGATTAGTTCATAAGGTGTTCGAACCACGAGAAGCATTTTTTACGATTACTGCGCTTAACTACTTCAGTGCTTCAGTTGAAATCACGTAATAACTTTTTGATATGCGGCTAACAAACTTTAGATATAGCTTATTTTTAAAATTATCAAATACCTGTCACTAAGAAAAGCGCCATAAAATATGGCGCTCAAAAAAACGTGATAGCGTTTTATATAACCAGTTTTTGCGATTTCTTAAAACAGTTTTTATGTCTTTAATAGACCATTTCAATCGATGTATAAAAGACATGTTATAGCCATTATTTTGCTGAAAATACAACCATAGCCTATAACCGGGTGGATCTGGGTATTCTGGATAGGTCGAATAACATGAGTAGTCGCTTGAAATCCGATGAATTATGTTCCAAGGTTTCATGAAGAACAATGATGGCGTTGGCCTTGGAACCCCTGCCCAATGGATAAAACTGAATGGTAGTGTTCCCTTGCGAAGGTGTTCAATTGTTATGGATTCGGGAAAGCAATCATCTCCTGACCAAACGTCATTTCCATCCGGATGCAGATTTATTAAAGGTAAGCCAAGTTTGTCTACGAGGTAATTTAATCGTCCTTGATCTCTATAAAACAACTCTGCAGATTTCCAATTAAAATCCTTGCCTAGTTTTGTTTTATAGAATTCGATTTCAGCTTTGTAGAGGTCTTCTAAATTGCAAGCCTCTAGCGTATTGCGGCTACTAGCAAATATTCCAGAATTGAATGGCATCCTTCCATACGGATCATAGGAGTTGTCAAATTCCACCAATAGTTTCGGATTGCCTAACCCTCTATCCACCCAGTCTACGCACCAATTGTGCTGGGCATGATTCTGGTTTTTTATAGAATCACACCACTCATCCTTTTCTCTATCTATTTTTGCAAAAACGAAAGGTTTTGCTTGATTGGTAATCCTATAAATTAACGAACTCAGATCATGTGTGCAGATTATATCCGCGTCCAGATAGAGAAACCTTTCGAAAGGACCTTGAAATACCCAGAATTTTCTATCTTGATAGCGAATTCCCTGCCAGAAGTCGGATTGAGGTTCAGGCATAATGGGAACATCAAAGGGATGATTATTCCTATCAAAATCATCACCAGGAACGATCATTATCGATACATCAGGATGAAAATACCTGAGACTTCTAATCAATGGCACAGACAAATGAAAGTCACCTGGATAGGTGAGTATGTAAATTCCAAAATCGACGTTCATAATAATTTCTCTCAAAAATGGTATCTATTAAAAATAGCTTTGTCTATAACCATCAGCAAATCATTGATGCCAGTAAAAAAGCCTTCAATGTCTTATTCATCGGCCATTTCAGCTTGTGCAATACGTGTTTCATCTAGTCTCAGATCGTAAAAGCCAAGGTCGGCAGGAACATGTGGTTGATAATGTCCAAGAAACTGAGACTTGGCTTTTGCAGTGTTGATCCATTCGGTAAACCCTTTACCCCACCAGTCATCATTTTCGGGAATTGGGTGAAATTGGGGGAGGTGGAAGGCTATGGAACGAACATTTGTCATTAATTTGCTCTATGAGTTTTGCTTGCTAAGTAGTTCAGGGAATGTGCTTTTTCAGCCCCTAATCATGTGTCGATTTCATGATCAAAAGAATGGCTGAAATCTTTAGCTGGCATGTGTCCTAACCGCTTGATAAAAGTGTTTTGCGTAAGAAAAAAGCTGCCCTTCCAGATTCTCCTGTTTGATTGACCTTATTGGCCAGTGTTTTGAAATTATTCATTTCCTCTTTGGTAAATAGCGAGCTTTCTGGATTAAACAAAGGTGAATTCTCATTAGTCAAAGGTATATCTCTGGCATACATTTCGCTGCCATAAAATTCGAACGCTGTTTCGTCGTATTGGATGTCGAAGACTTCTAGTCCAGCTTTGTTTGCCAGTAGTTTGAGGCTTTTTAGTGAATGAAGATAAAAGTGCCTGGGGGGGTCAAATTCAACCCAGTTAGTTCCGTATTTTTTCCATAAATGCGATGGGATTATAGGAATCCGAATTAAGCAAACACCATCGTGCGTCAGATGCTTCTCAATCAGAATAAGTGTCTCCTCCTGATTAGGGATATGTTCTAAGGAGTGATGCAGTGAGATCAAAGAAAATTTACCTGATACATCACAAAGTTCGGATCGGGCAATATTGACGTATCCATGATTTTGATCAGCAGGAATAAGAGGGTCTACCCCTTGCAGTTCAGTGAATCCCAACTCCTCCAGACTGGCTAACCAATGAGAATAGATACCACATCCCACATCCAATATCCGCTCATCAAAGCTCTTGAGCCCTGTAGTAGTGATTATGCGACCTACGGAAGATACACCATTGGGGCTTTCATATAATGCGCTAGGAAGGTCAACGATCAGTTTCAACAGGCTGTTTAGTTTATAATTCTTACCGAAAAGAGCGGTTCGGCAGCGCTGTTTCTGCAAAATACGAATAACCCAGTTTATACCTTTATTAGTGGTCTCGGAGAGTGTATGCGGCATATAGTCTGTTGGGTAGTATTCATCGATATTTTCTGGGATATCAGTGATTTGAAGGCAGTCACAAGTATTGCACTGGAAATATACAAATTCTTCGCGAGTGCCAAACATCATCTCACGTCCCATAAAAGTCGGGTGATTATCCGCAGTCTTACAAATACGACATGTGTGTCGAGAGATAGTCATGATGTTAGACCTCTACCGTTATAATGTCTGATGTTTCTGTGACATTGACATTTTCTTGTATCCAGTGGGCATTCAATGCGAAAAAGCCATCGCGTATGGTAATAGGTATAACGCCAACTACTTGTAAATGTTTTAGGCTTTCACCATAAAAAACTGTTCGCGCCGCTTTACCGGCAGTTATGCCAAAGCGGACTGAATAGATGCCGGGCAGGATTGGTAACTGGTTGACTTTACAGATAATTGCATGATATCCAGTGGGGAGG
>CAMDOP010000144.1 GCA_945903675.1 Crenothrix polyspora | reverse complement strand
ACCAGTACCCCCCCGTTATCGCAAACCCCCCCCATCCCTTTTTTAAACACAAAGCTAAAAAATATTTCTAAATTTTGGAAAGGTATTTAGGCTGTATGCGGTTGGTTGGCATTTCTACTCATAAGAAATTTTTTTATAAGTTTTCAAATATTCCACAGTTTAAAACGTTGTACTTATCTTTTTTAGAAAAAATTTATAACTTGCCCCCTATTAAAATAGAAGAAACTGAAAACAAGGTGTATGATCAAAAAAACCTTAATAAATTTAAGAAAATGACATGAATCAGAAACTAATAGTTTTATCTACTTTAATTTCATTAATAGGATGTTCAGCAACAGGAGAAAACTTAAAAAGTAATGTTTATAAAGCTGGTCAAGTTAATACTACCCAAGCAGTAAGAACAATCAAAATAACAGCTGTTTTACCTGCTCAAATTGAGATTGATAACACAGAACAGAAAAAACAAGCAATGATAGCAGGTGGTGCATTAGGTGCATTAGCAGGTGGATTGGCAGGTGGTTTTGGTGGTATTGGTACAGCGGGTACTGTTGGAACTACTTTAGGTGGTGGTGCATTAGGTGCTGCAGGTGGATCAATGGTATCAGATAAGGTATTGGTTGAGGGTGTATCAATCGCCTATCTAGAAAATGGCAACATGTTTACTTCTTCTCAAGTTGGTAAGTTATGTGAATTTAAACCTAATGCAACTGCTTTGATCATATCTACAGGACCAAATGAGACCCGTGTTCAATCAAATGCAGTTTGCCCAGTTGAGAAATAGTATGAAAATCCGTAGAATTTTTTTTGCAGTTATTTTTTTATCATCATTTAGCATAATAACTTATGCAACTAGTTTTGATTGTACGAAAGCATCTACAGTCATAGAAAAAAATATTTGTGGTAATCCTGCATTAGAATTGTTGGATGATCAATTAGCAGATATTTACCATAAAGCCCTTAATGACTCATCAAGCAAAGACGGTATTAAAAGTCAGCAGCGTGAATGGATTAAAAACATACGGAATAAATGCGCAACTGAGTTTTGTATCTCTGACGCATACACATCAAGAATTGCCCAGTTAAATGAGGTAAAACCTTTATCAGAACCTGTTGAGCAACAAGTCAACCCCGCAATATCACAAGAGACAAAGAAAGAAATCACTCCCACTCAGGTTGAAACATCTGCAACTGATAGCAGCGGCTTCAAAACCCAAACCATCATAGCTGAAGGAGTTGGTTCTACTGTTGAATCAGCGGCACAGAATGCTGCCGAAAATGCTCTTAAACAAGTAGTTGGAACCTTTATAGATGCTAAAAAGCAACTTGATAAACACACTGAAATTGCAGATGGCATTAGAAGTCAAACTAAAAGCATTAGTACCAATATAAAAGAATATTCACAGGGTACTATAAAAGGATTCAAGGTTATTGACTCAAAAGTGGAATCTTCTCTTACAAGAGTAACTGCTGAAGTTATAGTTAGGATTGACGATTTTCACGCCTACATTAAGAAGTTAGCTGAGGGAGAAGTAGCGGTTGAGGAAGGTCTTTTTGTAAAGATGAAAACAGAACAAAAACAGCAAACTAATCAAGCAGATTTGCTGTTTGATAATATCATTTCTCCGATTGTTAACGGAGAAGTTGTTGAGTTTGAAGTTGGGAAACCTAAGACGCTTAGTGAAATTGGATATAAAGGAGGGACTATGACTATTGAAACTTTTGCAATTGATAGACTTTCTTCGCAATACGGTAATGCCAATATTATTGCTTTTAGAGTAAATGTTTTTTTGAATAAAGAATTTTCTCAAAATATGAGAAAAACGATTGAGTCCATAGCTTCTAGAAAAACTATGTTTAACGCCACACTTGCTATGCCGATAAACTGGCATATGCCCATGAAAAATGGTGAAGATTTCTCTTTTGGCATATCTTCATTAGAAGATGGGTATAGTTATCTTAATGATACAGTGCTTTTAATACATGATGGAAAACATGTTTTTGCTAAAAAACCTAGAGAGGGTTTGACACTTGAACAAACAAACGCTAATGAACGGTTTTTAATTGAGGCATATTTATTGAGCGGCTCGAAACAAGAGCTAATAAGTAAAGCTTCTTGGCTACCATCAGCTTTATCAAATAATCGAAGGGATATTCCAACGACAAATGTAGAAATTTCTCTAACTGGATCTGCAGGAGAGATATTGCAAAAAGAATTGGTTGGGAAGGTTTCAACGGGTAAGTTAGTTATTGCAAGAGGTGATTATGGTAGTAACTTCGAAACGCCATGGTCATTAATTGGTCTTGTGGGTCAAAGCCAAGTTGCAGATCTTATGATATGGGAAAATAGATCATTCTTAGTTTTCATGGCGATTGATCCTGATGCACTTACTAAAACAAAGAAAATAAAGGTAAAGCTGGTTAATTGAAAGTATCAAGTAGTCTAACTTGTATTCGATTATTTATAATCCAACAAAGAGATGTGTAATTATGAAAATTAGATCGTTGAAAATACTGGCATTAACAATGCTGATAATTAATTCAGGAGTCACATGGTCTGCATCTTGTGAAGGCTATCCCTACTCTGACGGGATGAATGTTGAAGCCTTGGGTGGAGATAAATTTAAAATATTATCTACTTCTTCAGCAACAGTTGATTTTGATGATACTGATGACATAAGAGATGCTAGAGAAGAAGCAACAATGCAAGCTAAAGCTCAAATTAGTCAGTTTCTAAGTGAAACAATAAAAAAGGATGAAGATGTTTCAAGAGTTGTAGATAAGATGAAAATTGAGCAGGGTGCAGAAAAAACGGCCAACAAAAAAGCTGTTAAACAAACTCTCATGCATTTAGCTAACAGCACGCAAGCATTACTTAGAGGAGTTGTACCTTTAGGTGATTGCTATACACCATTGAAAGAAGTATGGGTGACAGTGGGGATTAAGCCTGAAACTATTGATTTAGCTGGAAATGTAGCAGGTGAGATTTCCCAATCAATATCAGCACAGCCAACAATGACTCAAGTGCCCCAAAAAAAAGGAGGCGATAGCAATGCTAACACCCCATTGAACAGCACAATGCCAAGCGCACCAGCAAGTGGAAACGATGGTTTTAGTCATACAGAGCGACTGAAGAATTTTTAAGGTTTCAATAGATTTAATGGCAATGAAAATAGTTTATATACTTTTGTTGTTATTTTCGCCTTTTGTCTTCGCTGAGAGTGCAACTTGCCTATCCTATCCTATTGGTATTACTAAAGCATCAATAGGCGGGAGCGAAAGAACCATATCGGTAGGCAAAGCTGAAAGTGGTAGCCTTGGTGATGTTGAAGCACATCAATTAGCTCTGGCTGAAGCAGAGTTGGTCGCTAAGTCTTATCTAACAAAAGAAAAGATTGCTACATTTAATGGTGTTTATTTGTTTGATTCATGTTCAGAGACTGGTTATGTTTATGTCGCAGTCGCTGTGGATAAGGAATCACAAGCATTAAGTAAACATATAAAATCACTTTTATCAGAGTCTTTTAAAAAATCACCTACCTTGAAATAATTTGTATTAGTTATTGGGGATATTTAATGAAATATGAAAAAACAGTTTTGCTTGTAGTTTTTAGTGCTGGGGTTTTAGTCGGTAATAATCTAGATTATTTCAAACATGATACGTTTAAACAATTGGGGGAATTAACTTCAGATGAAAAATCATTAACGCCTGAACAGATTGTTATGGATTTAAAAGATGGTTCAGCTTTTGGATCTGAGCCAGATTTAGTTTCTTCTATGCAAGGCTGTGAAGTTAAATCAAAATTAGGGTGCAATGATAGAGTTATCTGTACTGGATTTGCTGAAGGTGTAAGTGGTTCAAAAATTGAACTTTTAATGGCTCAACATAAAGCAAAAGGTGTTGCACTCAATGAAGCAGTTCAGTATACCCAATCACAATCTAAAGCGACTAGTGCTTTGCCTGCTCCAGATTTGCAACAATTTACTATAGTTGGTGGCATTAGCATGCCCAAGGATAATCTGGTTGCTGTTGCTATAGGGTATAACTGTAAATAATTTAGGATGATCCTATCGGTAACAATACTTCATGAAGTATCAAAAAAGGTGATATATGTGGATTAACGTAGGTTTCAGTTTTGGATTTATTAAAATGATTTTGTTGGTTATTTTTTTAGCAACTTCTGTCTATTTATTTTTTGATTGGAATTCTATTCGAGAAATCATTCACGAAAATATTGATGCTGGATCTAGTAATATGAAAAATTCCTTGAATAGTTTAGATTCAAAGGGAGATTCTAATACTGATAAAAAAAGCTCTTCTCCTCCTAAAGATCAGTCAACTAGAGAAGATGTTTTAAAAAATGGGGATGAATTCCTTAAGAAAAATAAAGAGGATTTTTTTAGATAAGTACTATGGGCACAGGACTTTCATTATTTCCAATAGTTCTCTCTGAAAAAAGGCTGAGGAAATATATTATCAATCTCATTTGTTGTATAGGACGAAAATGAAAAAAAATATAAAAAAGATAAGTTCTGCTGTTGCGGGATTCTTGCTTTCTGCTTTTTATTCAGGATTTACATTTTCTGACGAGCTTTTAGTTGATCAAGATCTTTTATCTAAACCAAATATACATGCCGATGTAGTGGGAGCAGTAAAAAAAGGTAATGTTAAAGTCCTTGAGAGAAAAGGATTTTGGGTGCAAATAAGTGCAGGTGATGTAACTGGGTGGACTAAAATTTCTACCATTAAAGCGGAGTCAGCTTCTTCGGAGTTTGGATTAACTGATACAGGAAGGGCTGCAAGTGGCAATATTGTTGCTACATCTGGTGTGAGAGGGCTGGATGGCAAGGAGTTGGAGCAAGCGCAACCGGATTATACGGAGTTTGATAAACTTATTTCTCAAGAAGTTACAAATCAACAAGGTATCAGCTTTGCTTCTGAAGTAAATCTTAAAACTCGGAAAATTGTCTATATAGAGGACTCAATATTATGAGTGTATTAATAAAAAAAATAACGTTCATAACCTTATTGAGCTGTACTCTAATTTCTTGTACACAGACAAATTTTGACCAATTAAAAAATATTCAAAACGTAGTTGGAACTGTTAGTGGTGTAAATAGCCCTGGATCCCAGTCAACGGGTAATCAAAACTCTAATAATGATGTCGTTAGCAGTGGTATTTCAACATTACTCATGTACTCCAAGGATGACACTCTAGAAGAAGAGTTAGCTATTGGTAAGATTTTTGCGGCACAAATTCTTGGTGCATCAAAATTACATGCTGATCTTAAGTTACAAAACTATGTTAATAAAGTTGGTAGACATGTAGCTTCACAATCAGAGAGATCAAATTTACCATGGACTTTTGGTGTAATTAATACATCTTCTATTAATGCCTTCTCAGCTCCAGGTGGCTATGTTCTTATCACAAAGGGATTATTTGATCTTCTTCAAACGGAAGATGAGCTCGCTAGTGTATTAGGACATGAAATTGCACATGTTTGTAGGAAGCATTATTACAATGTTGTTAAAAAACAAAAGCTAATTGAGTTTGGTACCAAAGTAGGGGCATCTGCAAGTGGTATTGGTCAATCAGATCAAATGATTAATATGCTACAGGGAATCGTTGGTAAGGCAATGGCAAGAGGTCTTGATAAGTCATCAGAATATGAGGCTGATCGAGACGGCATGGTATTGGCTGCAAGAGCGGGCTATGACGCATCGGCACTAACAAATGTCTTAGAAATATTAGAAACCAAAGGTAAATCGGATTCAACGATGGCACTTCTTTTTGCTACACATCCTGCACCGGTTGATCGAATCACAGAATTAGTATCTGTTATTACACCAGAACTAGATTTAGATGCCGTACCTAGTGCTGCGAAAGATCGTATTTTGGTATTTAAAAAATAATATTAATGGGTAAAGCAATAAAAATCTTTAGATCTCTTGTAAAGCTAAAGCATTTAAAACAGATATACAGTCATTATTTTGTATTGGTTTCTGATGCTTGTTATAAATCTAAGGCAAGATTTTATTGGGGTCTTGCCTTACTTCTCTCTTTAGTTATTTTAATATCAAATATTTTTGAAATAAGCGTATCTGGTGCTGAACAAAGTACTTTAGATAAAATGTTAAAAATACGGTGGTCTTCACCCGAGCCATCTCACCAAATAGTTATTCTTGATATTGATGAAAAAACATTAGCCAAACTAGCTCCTTCCCTTGGGCGCTGGCCCTGGAAGCGTGAAGTATTAGCAGAAGTGCTTTCGGAAATTGAGAGTGCCGGAGCAAGTTCTATTATATTTAATGTATTAATCACTGATCCTGATAAAGGTAATGAACAAAGTGATGCTATCTTAGATCAAGTAGCTCAGTCATCAAAAATTGTTGTCTATCCAATGGTGCGTTTACCAAAAATAAATGATGGTAAAAGTGCACTCCATATTGGTGATCTGTCTGGCACAAAACTTTTAGGAACATCTAATCCAACAGTGGCAGTAATTTTGTCAGGAATGCAAGGAATGCAAAAAAGCATGGGCATCTCGAATTTAGATGGAGATGATGATGGAGTTTTACGCCAATATAACCTTAACAGAATTGAGGAAAGTTGGGCTATGCCAACATTAGTTGGTCGGGCAATAAGTTTGGCAAATATTATGCCGGAAGTAGTTTCCACAACTCCTTACACATTAAATTGGCGTAATAAGCACGGAAGTTATCAAAGAATATCATTTGTTGATTATTATGCATCGCTCAGTGATAGTAATGTTGATGTAGATAAATGGTCGAATGTGTTCAAAGGTAAGCATATTGTTATTGGGGCATCTGCTCCTGGTATATCAAATCCCAAGTCAACGGCTGTTAATACATTAACTGATGATAATGAAATTATTGCTACAGCATTAGATGATGCAATAAATGGTACTAATTTAAAACCTGCTCCTCGCTGGGCTATGGCGGTGTTAGCAATAATATTTGTCTTTTTTTTAGCTTATATGTTCAGTTCAGGTAACTTAGCGGATGAACTAAATATATTTTTTACTGTTATTGAATTTAGCTCCGTTGCCATTATGTTTTTAGCGATAAGCTATACGAATTATTTCATGGATATGACGCCATTAGCTACATATGGGATGGCTTTTTTCATGGTGGCAAAGGTTCATCAAAATCTTACTGAGCGTATTGTTAAAGGTTCACCTGAACATTTTGGATCTTTGGCTAAAACGATTGATGCCCCAAGTTTAATTGGGGTATTAGCATTTTATGAAGCGGGAAGTCACCGTAAATTTTTAAATAAAACACATGTGCAATTAGCAAAGATTTTCGGTTTAAAGCGAGTTTTTTTGTGTTTTGATGTGTTTGGGGAAAATATGATATTAAGCAGTCTTGAGGATATAGGGTGTATTGTTATCGTAAAAGATGGTAATAACAGCGATGAATTTAAAGAACAGTTAGTTAATTATTCTGGTTTAGAAGGCATTGTTAATTCTAAGTTTGATATATATGAGTTCCCAATTAGTTATAGAGATGAATCTCAGCTAATATCAAAATATATTGGTAATAAAATGCTTCTTAGTATTAGTAATTTGTCGTTATAAGACTTTAAATATTGAATGTTGTTGAAATTGACATGTAAGTCAGTTTTTGTTGTTAACTGCGAATGGGTTCTGTCTCTGTGGTAGTGGCAAAAATTATAAGGAATGTTGTTTGCTTCAATCCTGCTGGTGTTCTTTGCTTGCCTATCTATTATCTTTCAGTTTAATGATATCGAAGAGTAAGTATTAAATGCAAAATATTATTGCAATTGCAGATGATGATTTCCTTGTTGGTCATATTGAACCAGATGCAGAAGTAGATATTCTGATTTCACTTGGAGACCTTTATGACGT
>CAMDOP010000143.1 GCA_945903675.1 Crenothrix polyspora | reverse complement strand
GAATTTGCTGAGTACCTAGTTGTAACCAAGCTCCCGGGAAACCTAAATCAGGCCTATCAACTTGCTGCAAGCCTAAAATATCACGGTAAAAGCCTAACGAAACTTCTGTGTCGGTTACAATAAAACTAGCGTGATTCAAGGACTGGATATTGCTTGGCATGATTTATTTAATTTAATTTAGAAGGGCTACAAATTATAACGCCTCTGAGCTACGTCAACCAAAGAATCTTAACGTATAGACCTTAGTTGAGTAATAATAGACTTTCAAATATGGTTACCGGCAGCAACATGAGCATCTATAAAATCCAAACTGAAGCCTCACACACTGTACCTGCTGGCATACCTTATATTATCGGCAATGAAGCGGCTGAACGTTTCAGCTATTATGGCATGCGCGCCATTCTGATGATTTATATGACTCAATATTTAGTCAATTCATCAGGTCAGCTTGAGCTCATGTCTGAAAATGAAGCCCAAGGTTATTTTCATTTATTTGTCTCCGCCGTTTATTTTATGCCCTTATTCGGTGCCTTATTAGCGGATGGGCTGTTTGGCAAATATCGAACCGTCCTATTATTATCGTTGATCTATTGTTTAGGTCACTTTACTCTGGCCTTAGATAATACGCGTATGGGCTTATTACTAGGACAAAGCCTTATCGCCATAGGCTCTGGCGGCATAAAGCCCTGTGTGTCTGCACAAATTGGCGATCAGTTTGGCCCTAACAATCAGCACTTATTGACTAAAGTATATAGCTGGTTTTATATCGCCATTAACGTAGGTGCATTTGCCGCTATGTTGATTATTCCATGGTTACTCAATAATTCAGGCCCTGCCATCGCTTTTGCTGTTCCTGGCTTATTAATGTTACTGGCGACCGTTTTACTCTGGTTAGGTCGTCATCACTATATCCATAAACCACCTGCTGGAATGAAGTTTATTAAAGAAATGTGCAGTCAAGTAGGGCTAAAACGTTTGGCTAAACTCGCTTCCATTTATGCCTTCTTTACCGTCTTTTGGGCTTTATTTGATCAAACCGGCTCCTCTTGGATAATACAAGCACAAAAGATGGATCGACTGCTCTGGGGCTTAGAACTACTGCCCTCACAAATTCAAGCCGCTAATCCTCTACTGATTATGCTGTTGGTGCCGCTATTTACTTATTTTGTTTATCCTAGGCTTAATCGCTACTTTGTTTTAACCGCCATCAAAAAAATGCAACTGGGCTTATTTCTTACCGTAGTCGCATTTGCTATCCCTAGTTTTATACAAATGCAATTAGACGCGGGTTTAACGCCCTCAATACTCTGGCAGATATTAGCTTATGTGTTATTAACGTCTGCCGAAGTTATGGTTTCTATAACCTGCCTTGAGTTTTCATATACTCAAGCTCCCGCGACCATGAAGTCGTTTGTGATGGCGTTTTATTTTCTGTCGGTAGCGCTGGGGAATCTGTTTACTAGCGCAGTCAATTTCTTCATCCACAATACTGATGGCAGTAGCAAATTGGCCGGCGCTGATTACTATTGGTTTTTTACTGGTTTAATGCTGATAACAGCCGTGTTGTTTTTGTGGGTGAGTCAACGTTATCAAGAAACAAAGCAAGACTATGTTTAAGATCGTTTCCGGCAATACTTTATCTCAAACCAGAAGAAGCAAATGAATAACACCCAGTTAAAATGTCTTTCTGTCTTTGCCCTCTTTGCTATTATTGGTTTTGGCCCTGTCTCTCCTGGGTGTTTAATCGGCATGTATATTGTTGTCATGCGACCAAATTGGTTTTTAAAATTATTCGACCATTTATACAACAACCGCACAATCCCGGACTTTGTCACTAGCAACAACATACGTATTAAGGCTTTTGTATGCTTATTAATATTATTCGTCATAGATATAGCGCCGGTACCTGTTACCCCAGTGGTTGCTTTTATAATTATTATAAGCAGACCGCAATGGTTCCATCGTGTCATCATTGGAGTTTACAATGATAGGCGTTAGCGGTTATAGTACTCACCTTTCCGCTATCATCATTAGGTAGCAGCAGATCAATATTGCGCTCGTAGCTCAGCTGGATAGAGTAATCGGCTTCGAACCGATCGGTCGGGAGTTCGAATCTCTCCGGGCGCGCCATTTGATTTTGTTTATTGTTCAGCCTTCGCTAACAGTAACAGTCTTTATTTTGCGTGACTTGGTTGCCACACTAGACCCGCAAGCGTAATAACACAAAACCCTGCTCCCGCATAAAACGTAAATGCCGGTCCAAACTTATCCCAAAGCAATCCGGCAACAGTGCTGGCGATCAATAGTGCAATGCCACTCATCAAGTTAAAAAAACCATAAGCCGTGCCTCGTAAATCAACCGGAGCACTATCAGCCACCATTCTTGCTAATAAACCTTGCGTAATACCTAGATGTATCCCCCATAAGGCAACACCGGCTATTAAAACACTCCAATGATCATTAGTGGCCAATACCAAATCAGCAGCAATAAGAATCACCAAACCGATTGCCAGCAACTGTCTATGACTCATACGATCAGAGAGCTTGCCGAAAGGGTAGGCAGACAGCGCATAAATCAGATTCATAGTCACCATAACCAAAGGCACCAACGCCATCGGTATACCGCCTTGCTGAGCGCGCAGCACTAAGAAAGCCTCACTAAAGCGAGCCAATGTAAACACTGCGCCTATCGCGACCACCCACCAATAAGTGCCGCCCAAACGTTTAAGATTTACTTTGTTAATTGGATTTGAACGCTTACTAAGCACATGGTTTTTGGGCTCACGAACACCGAACAACAACAGTGCCACCGCCATCAACCCAGGAATCAACGACACCCAAAATATCGTACGAAAATCATTGGACCACAGCAGCATTAGACCGACGGCTAATAAAGGGCCGAGAAATGCTCCGACCGTATCCAAGGATTGTCTCAGCCCAAAAGCCGCACCACGCAAATGCAGTGGCGCTATGTCTGCAATCAAAGCATCACGCGGCGCTCCACGCACGCCTTTGCCAACGCGATCCAGTAATCTTGCGGTAACTACGAACCCTAGGCTTGGCGCTATTGCAAACAATGGTTTAGTCAAAGCGCTTAAGGTATAACCAAAAAGAGCAAGCCCTTTGCGTTTGCCCAAATAGTCACTTAATACACCAGAAAACATTTTAACCATCAGTGCCGTAGATTCAGCCAGCCCCTCAACCACACCGACTGTAAAGGCGCTGGCACCTAATGTGGTCACCATGAATAAAGGCAGTAAGCTGTGAATCATTTCCGAGGAAATATCCATCAACAGACTAACGAAGCCTAACATCCATATACTGGACGGGATTTGGCTTAGGGTGGTTTTAGTATTCATTGTTAATGTTTTTTCAGTGGTGTGGGGTTATTAAATATTTGGATAAAGATGAATATTGGGGTTGTGATTGGGGTTTCATGCTTTGTTCCACCTGTAAGATACAACTGTAGACCGGAAAAAGACCAGCAAAGCCTAGCGCTTGGTGGCGTTTTTGGCAATTCGATCGGTGTAAATGCCGGAAACGCTTTACTCGCTTACGTTCGAAAAGCCTTATTCCGGCCTACTCGGCTATTTCGATATAGGATGTGCTGAACAAAGTGAAGCGCATCATTTGCTAGTGATGCGCCTCCTTACGTCGGCACATCCTATAGCCCTTTATCAAATGTAGGACGGAATAAGACCAGCCAAGCCTACCGCTTGGTCGACGCAGAGCTTCACTGCCCACAGCTTTTATGTCGGGTTACGCTATCGCTAACTGACTACGTGATTTTAAAACAGCTAAAGCAGTTTTACTCCAAGGCCTTATGCTGTTTAACTGTGCGTAGAACTACTAGGATGCAAGGCGCAGGCATGATGAGTTGTTCCTTGTTCAACTTGTAGGGTACAGTGCTGTATAGAGAAACGTTCTTTCAGTGTTTTCACTATAGTATCGATAAAAGCATCACCTGGATATCCGGCTGGCATAACCAGATGAGTCGTTAAAGCACTTTCTGTGGTGCTCATACCCCAAACATGAAGATCGTGTAGGTCCGTTACGCCCTGACATTGGCGTAGATAAGTAGCGACTTCCGACACATCAATATGTGCAGGCACAGCAACTAACGCTAATTGCATAGACTCGCGTAACAAGCCCCACGTGCTGATTACAATCACCAGTACAATCACCAAACTGACCACTGGATCTAGCCAGAACCAGTCGGTGTATAACATGGCTATACCAGCCAAAGCGACCCCTAATGATACCATCGCATCGGCCGCCATATGCAGATAAGCCCCACGTATATTTAAGTCGGTCTTACTACCTTTAACAAACAGCCATGCTGATAAGCCATTTATGACGATACCTATACCTGCCAAGACTGTTACTGTTAATCCAGCGACTAAAGGTGGCTGTGAAAAGCGATGAATAGCCTCCCAAGCTATAGCTCCGCAAGCGACCAATAGAAACATCGCATTAACCAGTGCGGCCATTATCGAGGTACTGCGCAAACCATAAGTGTAGCGTTCATTTGGTAGCTTGCGGGAAAGGATTGCCGCACCCCAAGCCAGTAATAAACCCAATACATCGGATAAATTATGTCCAGCATCGGCCATGAGTGCGGTGGAATTAGCCATAAATCCATAGCTAAATTCGACAATAACAAAGGCGGTGTTCAAAACGATCGCGGAGGCGAATGCTAAACCCTGACTCTTAGGTACACTATGACTATGATGGTGTTCGCTATGAGCGTGGGTATGATGTTTGTGATGAGCGGTCATTAGTCTGCTTTAAATTCTAGTGATAGGGATGCTGCCATTAAGTTAAGGTATTACGGCTACCAATTTAAGACGGGACACTAGCTTAATCGCTCACTTTTAGACAAGGTTCTTTTAAGAGCAGACAAAAGGCAAAGGGCGAAGGCGAAGGGTTAAGCCTAGTATCTGTGCCGCCTTAAGTTGCTAACCTCGTAGACTTAATCTTTCGCCTTGAGCCTTTCGTCTGAGTTAAAGCTGTCCCGTCTTAAGTTGGTAGCCTTAATAATACACTCTAAAGGAATGCTGTATTTGCTCAAACTCATAGCGATAAGGTTCCGCGACCCCGTAATTATTCACCACCACCAAAAGGTCGTGTGAAAAAACGGAGGTGTTATACCAGTTAAAGCTACCTTCTATAACAATAGAGTCGTCAATAATACAGTACTTAGAATGAATAGGTGAATAAGGTACGGGGTGATCATCTTGCCCATAAACCAAGCCTACTGCTATTCCTGAATTCCTTAATCGTTGCACAGCGGGTAATAAGGCCCGATTAAGTTCATCCTGCATAGAGCGCTCTAAACCTATGCGTCCTTGTCTAGCCAAATGACCATTGAATAAAATATGAACATAAACGCCCCGATGATGGGCCTGTATTAAAGCATCAACCACGCTATCATGATAATCACCTAACAAATCGCCCATTAAAAACAAACATAGCTTAATAGAATGTTTGGCTCTATGGACTTCCGCCAAAATAGCATGATGGGGACGATAGTGTTTACCGTTTTGCATCACTTGCCTACCGAAGGTATAGAGCAGATTAAAGTGACTTAAAGGATCAATACCATAGCGTTGATTAACACCACCACGCTGACTCTGGAATATATTATCTAACAACCGACAAACGCCTATGGACTGAAAGGTCATACCCGATTCCCAGTTAGCCCACCAACGATCAAAGGTGATATTAAAGGAGCCTAAAATGCAGTCCTCGTCATTGAATATCACAAATTTAGTATGCATATCGGGTTCAACTTCAATCAGATGATGTTGAGGCGTACAAAACACACCGATCAGTTCAAGGTTGGCACATTTTAAACGGGCATAATTATCGCTGTTGCTCAGGGTCATTTTTCGCCAATCAACGATACACTGAACTAAGACACCCTCTTGACTGGCATGGATCAAATGATTAATAAAATCAGTATCGTCTATACAATCGACACTGACTTTAATCGTACAAAGACGCTGTGGATTGAGCCTACGACTGTGAATAACTTTGTCGATATGGTCATGAATATAGCGTTTTGGATGATAAGGATGATATTGCTGACCTTTAGTAAACTTCGGCGTTAGCTTTAAATCATCAAAATGCTGATTATACCAATCGACATCGCACTGTAGCTCCTTAGCATTGAGTTCATAAGTACGATAACTATTAGCTGTAGCTGCTACATTATTGATCTCGCGATTTTGATCATGACCATTTTGGACTTGCTGGCTATCCATAAATAAATAATCAAATTCAGAAGCCAGAGTGTGCTCATGCAGATGCACTAGATAAGAAAACTTAACACAGGTAATAGGGCCGAAATGATTGGAAAAAGGTAATATATAAAAGTCTCGCGTTTTGCGCTTATGCCTATCCCATTGAATATCATAAGCATCGGTATCAATCAGATAAGTTTCACAAGTGCCCTGCTCTCGATAAACTTTAAGGACAACTTTGATGTTGACCTGTGCACCAAAATTAACATCAAACTCTATTTTTCCCCAGCGGATATCAAAAGTATCATTGAAATCATTCACTCTTTGAAAATAGCCGCCTAAATGCCCATGTACAGGTTTAGCATACTGTTCTGCGCGGTACATAGTATCTCCTGTCATGGCTAGCTTATTTAGGTTCAAAACTCATTAGATAACCACAATGATCTGAGACTCTACCGTAATCATCATCAGTAAATATCACGCGCCCGGAGTTGATTTTCAGCTTACTGGTTTTATTCATAAAGATATAATCAATACGATAATCTTCAGCGTGAGAGTTGCTCCAGTAAGCGTCATTCACCTTAAATATTTTTTCAAACACTCGTTGATCTTGTATAGCGAGGAATTGATCTTCATATTCGTTAGCATTAATGACTAAATGATAACCTTCCGATCCGCTAGTAATATTAAAATCGCCGCATAATAAGGTAGCAGAGACCGATTGATCTTGACGTTCACTGGCCCATGAACTCAGTCTTTCAAACTGCTGGGCAAAACCATCTTCCCACCAACTTAAATGTGCCGAAAACACATTAATAATACCTATAGTAGGTACATTAACTTGCGCCATAATGACTTTTCGAGCATGAATACTGTAGATGCTTTCATTGTCAGAAACATATCGTGCGGCCTGATGTTGCAAAGGATATCGGCTTAATATAGCCACGCCTTCTCGATATTTATCAAAACCTAAGTGCGACCAATCGCTATAAAGATGAAAGGCATGTTTAAGCCGATTATTAATGATGCTAGCTGAATGACTTTGACCATCACCTAGCCCCTCATTCCACAACTCAGCGACTTCTTGAAAACAAACAATATCCACGCCTAAGTCATCTATAGCTTTGGCTATTTGAGTAAATTTTTCATCTTGCTGGGTTTCCTGATAACAATGTAAATTAAGAATCATCAGTTTTAACGGCTCATGACTGAGTTTATAATTATTACCGTCATTGTTATCCCACAACACCACATCAGCCGTATCATAAGATATTGAATACTCGACACGATAAGCATCCTTGATTTTAAGCACTGCCTGCCATATCTGCGAGCCATATTGATTCGGGTTTCTAGCATTACTTTGCGCATGCTCATGCCAATAATGGCGATTAAAGTGGCAAGGTGTTTTATGACTAGTCAGCCAGTTATCAGTTGTCCAATGCACGGTAACGGCTTTCGCTTGCAGAGCTTGATTAACGGAGACGGTAATGGGTAGGCGTTGTTGCCCTGCTTTTAACTTAGATTCAAAATCTAGCTGTTGTAAGTTCTGGTTAGCCGTTAATTGAATACCTGAATCAGCTTGACTCGCATAATTACTACCCGACAGATTATCCCAATAATCTTGACCTAAGCATTGGTAGTGCAAGGCAA
>CAMDOP010000142.1 GCA_945903675.1 Crenothrix polyspora | reverse complement strand
ATGAAGATGATGTGATTGCTTTGGCTAGAAGCGCCGGCTTTGAGTTTTTAGAAAAATCAGAAATTAATGCCAACCATAAGGATAAGAAAAACTATCCTAAAGGCGTCTGGACCTTACCGCCCACTTGGGCTTTAAAAGACCAAGATCGTGAGCTTTATGAAGCGATAGGAGAAAGCGACAGAATGACTATTAAATTTATTAAGCCTAAGTAACTCTCAAGGCGCTCATTTTAACTGATTGAAAATAAATATAATTTTATGAGCGCAATTACAACACTTTTCCCCGCTTTCTGGGGAATGGATCGCTGATGTTACGCAGTAACGAGGTTTTACTCTCGTTTGCCGCGCCGAGCACCGCAGGTTTTGTTGGGATTAGCCCTACCGCCGCGCGGCATGGAAGCCGCGCGGCGGTAGGAGAGCAAGAAGAAGCGGCAATCGAGCCGCCTTTTCTTTGGATACTTTCTTTTGGCGGAGCAAAAGAAAGTATCTCGCCTTCGGGTGCGATAACCCGATTCAAATAATCGTCGCGATAGCGACCTCATTATTTTCTCATCGATTCAATGTTGTTTAGGATCAGCTCAGTGTACTTCTCATCGATTCAACGTTGTTTAAGATCAGCTCAGTGTACTTCTCATCGATTCAACGTTGTTTAGGATCAGCTCAGTGTACTTCTCATCGATACAATGTTGTTTAGGGCCAACTCAGTGTACTTCTCGTCGATTCACTGTTGTTTAGGATCAGCTCAGTGTACTTCTTATCGATTCAATGTTGCTTAGGGTCAGCTCAATGTACTTCTCATCGATTCAATGCTCTTTAGGGTCAGCTCAGTGCTCCTCTCATCGATTCAATATTGTTTAGGGTCAGCTCACATCGGTTTGATGTTCTAGCCATCCTGTTAGGCGCTCTATTGACAAGTAGGATGATAATCCGCTGACTTAACAGATCAAAGCGCCAGCTAAGGCATCAAACACAGTGACTATGAATATAAAACGCAACAACCGCTAACTAGCCTGCCAATAAGGATATTTTGTCATCACCTGCTTAAATAATGACGAGGCTAAAAAATGGTTCAACCATTGCCTTAGCGCTGGATAAGGCGAAGCCTTAAACCACGCCGGATCAACCGCACAGAACTGACGAATAAAAGGCAAAATAGCCGCATCAGCCAAAGAAAAATGCTCGCCACACAAATAGGCACTTTGAGTTAATAAACTTTCAAGATCGGCCAAAAACAGCTCAGCTTGTTGCCGATAGTAAAGCTCAGAATAGGCCGGATAACGATCCGCATATTTATAGCGATCCAGATAGTATTTAAACGGCTCATCATTACGTCGAATTAAGGCTTTCGCATGATCTAAACCAGCAGCCTTAAGCCAATGCTCAGGATCATTTTGTTGTAAGGCCCACAACATAATAACCAAGCTTTCATCCAGCACTTTACCGTTTTCAAGTTGCAAAACAGGCACCGTCCCCTTAGGTGAAATCAGCAGCATGGCCTGCGGTTTATTGCGTAACTCTATCTCTCTGAGTTCAACAGTCACACCAGCGTAAGCGATCGCTAAGCGTGCTCTCATGGCATAAGGACAACGTCGAAAACTGTATAAAATGGGCTGAGTTTGTTTGGGGCTTATAGCTAGATCATTCATGTTCACTCATTAAAAACTATCTCTAGCTACACAAAAAAATGACTTACTAGAAAGAGTTAATAGTTTTATTGTTTACCCAACATAATAGGGTAATATATTCGGGGTAAAAAGCATTGCAATTCAATCCTACCTACTTCGCACTTAAATTGACCACATTAGACTGATTTTTATAAGAAATTGTTTTGCGACTTCCCTGAAAGCAATAGTACAAAGATTTGTAAAAACGACTATATTCGATATAACAAAAATAGTATCGAAACATACCTTAATAGCAAAAAATAAGGTTATTTAATTTAAGAAAAATAAAACATTTGGGCATTTAAAATGAATAAAAAAAAGTTATTAATCACATTAATTACAGCAATAATTATGACCTCTCAATCAGCCCATGCTGCCGACAAAGGTTCAAGAGGTCTTTATATTGGCGGATTTGGCGGTGGTGGCACCTCAGATAATGAAAATATTTCACAATCAGGTGTGGCTTATAAAAGAGATGATGCAAATGCGATACCTGGTTATTTAGCCGACTATAATTACAATGCAAACTTACTTGTTAACGTAATTGGAAAATCTGATCCAAAAACAGTATCTCTAGGTGGCGCTCAAATTGGTTATGAATTACCAGAATTCCAAATGGGAAGTCACTTGTCTGGATGGGGATTGCGCCCAGCTATTGAACTTGAAGGTTACTATTTAGGTTCTTCAATGAACAGTAATTTAAGTAATCCAAATCCTGAAGCTTTCCAGCCATTAGCTAATGCTGCAGGTTCTAATCCTAACACACATGCACCACTTGCAGCTAATAGCCATACGTTTACTGACACCATGAATCTAAACATGGGGGTTTTACTTGCCAATACCGTATTTAATTTTAAAACACCTTGGTCTAGCAAAATATTACCTTATGTAAGCGCGGGTATTGGTGGAGCAATTACTTCTTTATCTGGAGCAAATTCAACACAAACCAGCAATCCTCAAATGCCAACAGGCTATGAACCGGGTATTAATCATTTTAACTCTAACACCAATGCATCAAGTTCCGCTTTTGCAACTCAGGCAAAAGTCGGTATTCGTGCAGAATTATTTGATAAATTTTCTGTTTTTGCTGAATATCGCTACTTGCATGTTACTAATTCAAGTTATACATTTGGTTCAACTGAATATGGTGCTGATCATACAAAAACATCAAACTGGGGTGTTGGCATAGGTTCAATGAATTACCATACAGGTGTGTTTGGTTTTCAATACGATTTATAATTTACTGTTCACCAACAGGAGAAGATGTGCCGACGCAAGAAGGCCATCAATTAAAAATTTAATCGGCTTTACGATAGAATTTAACCTGAATTCTCCCATACGCTAATGATGCGCTTCGTTCCTCAGCACATCCTATATGGCTCTATTAAAAATCTCGTTGATTAATTACTTGTACACTAAACAACCCATCTTGCACCTGCTGACAAAAGCCTTGATCGATAATCTGCTGTGCTGCGAGTTGCTCTAGGCTGGCTTGTGGATCAATGACCGATGATTTAACAAGGATAAGTTCTGTAGCAGATATTTGTGTAGCTAACCAAGCGGCTAAACTGTCTGAGGTAATATCCCATGTCGCAGGAATATTAGCTTGATCTAACTCTGCACTATTTGGTGACCAGATAAGGATTTTGTTTAAATCTTTGGCTATGTGTAGTTCCGACAAACTACTTACGACAGTCCATTGCGGCACTAGGCTTTTAAACATTTTAGCCATTTGTTGCATGGCTAAAATGGCCATGTGATGGGCCGTAAGCTCATCGAACTGCCATTGCTGTTGTGCGAGTCGTACTTGATCTGCAAACGCGCCACCACCCGGCACGATGATCACTGACAGTCCCTGATAACGTTGTTGTATTTTATTAAAGCAATTAATCAGGGTTTTAGAATGCGCTAAGCTGCCGCCCAGTTTAATAACAATCACGAAACCGTCAATTGCCTTAATAAGGCTAGCATGGCAGCGGCTTTATCAAAACTTTCTTGATATTCATCTTCGGCCACTGAGTCATGAACAATACCGCCACCCGCCCAGCAGCGTATGGTGTTATTAGCATGGACCAGCGTTCTTATAGCAATATTAGTATCCATATTGCCATTAAAGCCAATATAACCTATCGCGCCACAATAAATACCTCGACGATGCGGCTCTAGTTCTTCAATAATTTCCATAGAGCGAATCTTAGGTGCACCAGTAATGGAGCCACCTGGAAAGCAACTTTTTAATAAATCTAAGGCGTGATGATTTTCTGCCAGTGCGCCTGTGATAGTACTTACTAAATGATGCACCGTGGCATAACTTTCTACTTCAAAAATAACGGGTACTTTAACGGAACCTTTGATGCAGGTTTTACTAATATCATTACGCAACAAATCAACGATCATTAGATTTTCGGCTCGATCTTTAGCGCTAGTTTCTAAGGAAGCTATTTGCTCTTGATCTTCTTGCTCATCTTGTTTTCTAGGCCTCGTGCCCTTAATGGGTTTAGTTTCGACTTGCCCTTGAGTCAGCTTTAAAAACCGCTCCGGTGAAGAACTCAAAATTTGTACTTCGGGTAAGTTAAGATAACAACTAAACGGGGCTGCATTTTGCTCACGTAGTTTTTGATAGGCTGTCCAAGGCTCACCGGCACAATCGGCCTCAAAGCGCTGAGTTAAATTGACCTGATAACAATCGCCTTCTTTTAGATACCGTTTAATACGATCAAAGGCTAGCGTGTAGGTCGCCTGAGTCATATTGGCGCTGATGTCACTTAGTACAGTAAAAGGTGTTTGTGGTTTCGGCTCAGGTAACTCGCTAAATTGTAAGATTAAGCTTTGCCATAAACTTTGTGCACAATCTTGTCCCACCAAATAACTTTGCTGCTGATGATGATCGACAATCAGCGCCCACGGATAAATACCTACCGCCATTTCGGCAATCTGTTCGGCGTCTTCGGCAATAACAGGCAAGTTTTCCAAACGACGTGCCAAATCGTAAGAAAAGTAACCTATAGCGCCGCCGGTAAAAGGTAGCTCAGCAAAGCCTATTAGCTCTGGCAACAACTGTTCTTTAACTAAAGCAAAAGGATCTTCCTCAGAGCTAAGCACAGCATCATCACGGGTAATGATGGTTTTATCACCATGCGTTACCAGTGTGCAGATAGGATCTGTGGCGATAATATCGTAGCGACCCTGAGTACTGTAAGGATAGCCGCTATCCAAAAAAACCGACCAAGGCCGCAGGGCAATAGCGGAAAACAATAAAGAACTATCAGGAAAATAAGGTAATGACGCTATTCGTTGTTTGCTTGATGACATTTAATTGCAATTTGATGGGGAAACAACAGGCTCGATACTATTAATTTAGTAAGCGAGAAAAGAGTAGTAGCGTTTGTGCTTAGGCATTAATTAAAATAGATTACGTTCATATTTTTACCACAAAACAGCAATGTTATAGGCTTTTAACTTCTCATCGACACTAATAAGTGTCATATTTTCTAACATACTTTGCGCAATGATAATTCGATCAAACGGATCATTATGATGGAAAGGCAATAATTGCAATTGATAAATATGAGCCAAAGAAAAATTCAAGACCTTCAAATCATTTTCTTGCTGCTGTAGAGCCAACATTTCTTCTAATGGTATTTTTAACTTGAGCTTACCTAACTGTGCTTTTATTTGCATTTCCCACAGGCTAGCCATGCTCAGATATAATTCATTACTCGTATCCTGACAAACCTCTATGGCTTTCTTTGTCAACTTCTCTGGCTGAAAATCCAGCCAAATAAACGCATGTGTATCAAGTAGTATTTTCATGATTGGATTCATTTCCTAACCAAAAATCATCAGATAAGGAATCATTAAAATCTTCACTCATCATTACCATATTACGATGCTGACCAAAAACTCTTGTTTTAGGCTTTTCAGTAAAAGAAACCAATTTTATTTTAGCTTTGTTATTACCAATAATAAAAACGTCTTCACCTTGCTCTACTAAGTTAATTAACTCTGAGAGCTTATCTTTAGCTTCTTGCAACGATATATTTAACATGATCTATCTCTAAAGTTAACTTTGTGCACGTATTACAAACAACGCTTCATAGCCACACCGATATCGGTCGGTGTATTAACAACTTCAATACCCGCTGCTTTTAAGGCGGCTATTTTTCCTGTCGCCGTGCCTTTACCACCTGTGACTATGGCTCCGGCATGACCCATACGCTTACCAGCGGGAGCTGTTTGTCCAGCTATGTAAGCTACTACGGGTTTGGTGACATGGGCTTTAATATAGTCTGCGGCGGCTTCTTCTTCGGTGCCGCCTATTTCACCAACCATCACAATACCTTGGGTTTGCTCATCGGCCTGAAAACGCGCTAAGACATCCACAAAGTTCATACCATGGATAGGATCGCCGCCGATGCCAACACAGGTACTTTGTCCTAATCCTTGCGCTGTGGTTTGATGTACAGACTCATAAGTCAGCGTGCCCGAGCGTGACACGATGCCAATCACACCGGGCAGATGTATTTTACCGGGCATAATACCTATTTTACAGGCGCCTGGAGTAATCACACCGGGGCAATTAGGGCCCACTAACAACGAACCAGTGCCTGCCATAGCGGCTTTAACACGCAACATTTGTAAGATAGGAATGCCTTCGGTAATGCACACGATCAATTCTATACCGGCATCGACCGCTTCTAAGATGGCATCTGCTGCATAAAAAGGCGGCACGTAAATGACCGTGGCGGTAGCACCAGTGTTATTAACCGCGTCTTGAACGGTATTAAACACGGGTAAACCTAAATGTTCTTCACCACCTCTGTCAGGGGTCACGCCACCGACTAATTGAGTCCCGTAATCTAAGGCTTGCTGAGAATGAAAGGTACCTTGTTTGCCAGTAAAACCTTGGCAAATAACTTTAGTGTCTTTGTTGATTAAAATGCTCATACGGCCTCCGCCAATGCCACGACTTGTTCTGCGGCATGGGCTAAATCTTCTGCTGCGTATATATTAAGACCCGTATTGCTTAATAAAGCCCGGCCCTCTTCGGCATTGGTGCCTTCTAAACGCACCACCACAGGAACCGCAACATGAATTTGCTCTATGGCCGCTAAGATACCTGCAGCAATCACATCGCATTGCACGATACCACCAAAGATATTAACCAATACTGCTTTAACGCTAGTATCTGACAAAATCAATTTGAAGGCTTCACAAACTTTTTCAATATTAGTACCGCCCCCGACATCTAAGAAGTTAGCAGGCTTTCCGCCTTTTAATTTAACCAAATCCATAGTCGCCATGGCTAAACCTGCGCCATTGACCATGCAGCCGATATTTCCATCCAAGGTGATGTAATTTAAACCGAACTGCTGAGCTAGATTTTCCTTGTCATCTTCTTGAGAGGGATCTTTCATGGCTAAAATATCCGCATGTAAGGCCACGGCATTATCATCAAAATTAATCTTAGCATCTAAGGCCATTAAGTCGCCGCTGTGCGTCTCTATTAACGGGTTAATTTCGATTTGACTGGCATCTTTAGCTAAAAACAAATCATACAAGCCCTGCATAATCTTAGTGAGTGCTTTAATCTGTGCGCCTTTTAAACCCAAGGCATAGGCGACTTTTCGACATTGATAGCCTTGTAAACCCGCAGATGGATACACGGCTACGGAGATAATTTGTTCAGGGGTTTCATGGGCGACGGCTTCTATATCCATACCACCTGCTGCTGAGGCGATAAAAATAATACGCTCACTACCTCTATCAACCACTAAACTTAGATATAACTCACGTTTAATCGGATATATTTTTTCTATCAACAGAGCATTAATAGGCAAGCCTAAGCTATCCGTTTGTAGGGTAATCAAGCGCTGACCTAATAAAGCCTGACTAAATTCGCTGACTTCCGCCAATGTTTTTGCCAGCTTTACGCCACCCACTTTCCCTCTACCACCGGCATGAACCTGAGCTTTAACCACCCAACCTTCACCACCCAAATCTTGGGCAACTTGTAGCGCAGTCTCTGGCGTAGCAGCGTGTTTACCCTCAGGTACGGAAATTCCATACTGTTGAAATAACTGCTTGGCCTGATACTCATGAATATTCATTAATTGCTCCTGTGACCGATAGAGGTCGGCAAGTTTATTACTTCAATGTTTTAAATCTTAACCCTTCTTGCCCTGACCATAAACTCAATGCCTACAGTAAAGTAAACTGTGAACTTGGAGTAAAAC
>CAMDOP010000141.1 GCA_945903675.1 Crenothrix polyspora | reverse complement strand
AAAAGAAAAGAAAAGAAGATTGATGATAGGATACTCTGTATCTCAATGATATGATTGCGCTATAACAGAAAACAAACAGGAATAACACTATTTTAAACTTTTTTAAAAGACTGATGACATCAACCAAAAATAGAGTTGAACCCGTCACTACAAAAGTCAAAATCTATACGCGTTCTGAGCACAATATTTCACGCAGCCAAATCAGTGATAACGCACTAAAGGTTTTGTATAAACTACAAAAGGAAGGTTACGATGCCTACCTCGTAGGTGGCTGTGTGCGCGACTTATTATTAGGACGAGAACCTAAAGACTTTGACGTGGTTACCAACGCAGAGCCTGAAGAGATTAAAAAAGTATTCCGCAACTGCCGACTCATAGGTCGACGCTTTCGCTTAGCACATGTACATTTTGGTAGAGAAGTCATCGAAGTCGCTACTTTTAGAGGCGCTGGCGAAGCTCAAAATGACGAACAAGTGCTTAATAAGGAAGGTCGTTTATTAAGAGACAATGTCTATGGCACTATTGAAGAAGACGTTTGGCGCCGAGACTTTACTGTTAATGCACTTTATTACAACATCAAAGACTTTTCGGTAGTCGATTATGTCGGTGGCATGACTGACCATAAAGCCGCGACACTCCGCTTAATTGGTGATCCAGAAACGCGTTTTCGTGAAGATCCCGTTCGTATGTTACGCGCTGTGCGTTTTGCCGTAAAACTCGGCTTTAACTTACACCCTGATTGTGCAACCGCGATGCACCAAGTCGCCGAATTATTGTCGCGCATTCCATCCGCCCGGCTCTATGATGAAACTTTAAAGCTATTCATGTTTGGTTATGCCCTGCAAACCTTCGAAATGCTAAGGCATTATGGGCTTTTCCAAATACTGTTCCCCTCTACAGAAAATAGCTTATCCCTCGAAGATAATGGCTTTCCACGCTTACTTCTCGCTAAAGCCTTAGCAAACTCGGACAATAGAATTGCTGATGGCAAAACAGTCACAGCTTATTTTTTATTTTCGGCATTTTTGTGGGAGCCTGTGCAGATACTAGCAAAGGGTAAAATCAACAAAGGCACTATTGAATTTATTGCCTATCAAGAAGCGGCTAATGAAATTATTAGTCGGCAAGTTAAAAGTACCGCCCTTCCGCGTCACATTACTTTAGCTATGCGAGAAGTATGGAGTCTACAACCTAAGTTTAATGCTCGCTATGGTTCTAAACCCAGTCGCTTAATCACTCATCCTCGCTTTAGAGCCGGTTATGACTTTCTTTTGCTACGCGCAGAAACTGGCGGCGCTGAGCCTGAAGTAGCAGAATGGTGGGGAAAGTATCAAATTGCCGATGACAACGAGCAACGCAAAATGACACAGCCACCGCCACGTAAAGGCGGCGTAAATAGCAAGCCAACTCGTAAAAGAAACTATCGGGGAAAAGCCAAGGTAAGCTCTTCAGGAACCGAAGCTTAAATGTCTAAGCTGTCAAGCCTTACGCTTGTTAGCAGTCACTTTAGGAATAATAATGAATCGTCCTGAAACAGCTATTGCATATATCGGATTGGGTAGTAACCTTGCCGACCCTGCCTCACAACTTAAATCCGCGCGCACAGCAATACGTGCACTAAAGGGCATGCATGAATTAGCCTTCTCCAGTTTATACGCTAGTGTACCTATGGGACCTCAGGATCAGCCCGACTATTTCAATGCTGTTATTGCTGTTGAAACCACTCTGTTGCCAATGGTCTTATTGCGCGCCTTACAAACCATAGAAAACGCTCAAGGTAGGATAAGAAAAACTGAACGCTGGGGCCCTAGAACACTAGACTTAGATATCTTATTGTATAACGACCAAACCATTGACTTAGCTGACTTGACCGTTCCCCATTCAGGCATCACTGAACGCGCCTTTGTTTTGTACCCCTTATTTGAAATTGCTCCAGATCTGCAAGTGCCTGGTCATGGTGCTCTTGCTGATTTGCTTAGCCAGTGTCCTTTAGTAGGACTAAAACGACTCGACTAACATGACGCAAATATCCCAAGACTCAACAACACCTTTAAGCATTAATGATTTGCAAACCATGAAGCAGCATGGCGAAAAAATAAGTTGCTTAACAGCTTATGATGCTAGCTTTAGTGCCTTAATTAACAAAGCAGGTATCGATGCCATACTGGTCGGAGACTCCTTAGGCATGGTTATTCAGGGCCATCCAAGCACACTGCCCGTTACTATCAATGATATGGTTTACCATGCCCGCTGCGTTAGCCAAGCTAATCAACGCGCATTCATCATTGCTGACTTACCCTTTATGAGCTATACCACGCCGATTATTGCGGCTAAGAATGCCGCTAAACTCGTACAAATCGGTGGAGCACAAATGGTAAAGTTAGAAGGTGCTCGCATTGAAACGGTACGTTTTTTAGTTGAGCTAGGCATTCCCGTTTGTGGTCACCTAGGATTATTGCCGCAATTAATTAATCAATTAGGTAGTTATCAGGTTCAAGGTAAAACACCTGTAGATGCGGAAAGAATTCTCACCGAAGCCCATCAGTTACAAGATGCTGGCGCTACGCTACTGGTATTAGAATGTGTACCCGCCGCATTGGCCAAAGAAATTAGCACCCAACTCAACATCCCTGTCATTGGCATAGGTGCCGGCGTGCATTGCGATGGTCAAGTACTGGTACTTTATGACATGCTTAATATAAGCATCACTAAACGCCCACGCTTTTCCAAAAACTTTATGCACAACGCGCCCTCTATCGAAGAGGCGATCATCGCCTATCATCAGGCCGTTAAGCAAGCACTATTTCCCAGTATCGAACATAGCTTCTAGCACCATGATTATCGTTAACAGCATCTTAGATCTACGCTCAACCATTAGCGCATGGAAGCGACAAGGACTTAGCGTAGCACTCGTCCCCACTATGGGCAATCTACATGCTGGTCACTTAAAACTAGTCAATATTGCCCAGCAGAAAGTCGATAAAATCGTAGTTAGTATCTTTGTTAACCCCACTCAATTTGGTATCAATGAAGATTTTGCTAGTTACCCACGCACCGAACAGGAAGACCAGCTAAAGCTAGCTACCGAAAACGCTGATTTATTATTCCTGCCTGCCATTACTGATATTTACAACGCGAACACGCTAACGACAGTAAACGTTTCTGGCTTGTCTGATATTTATTGCGGTGCTTCCAGACCTGGACACTTTAGCGGCGTTGCCACCATCGTTTGTAAATTATTTAATCTGGTACAGCCTGATATTGCTGTCTTTGGCCTAAAAGACTTTCAGCAATTCACCGTCATACAAACGATGATTAGGGATCTCAACATCCCTATTGAATTGATAGGTGTAGATACACAAAGAGAAAGCAATGGATTAGCCATGAGCTCAAGGAATAACTTCTTAACAGACTCAGAAAGACTCTTGGCTCCCCAGCTTTATCAAACCCTATGTATCGCCAGAACTGCCATTTTAGCAGACCAACAAAGTTACCTTGATATTGAACAGCAAGCCTTACAAACCCTAAAAAATATCGGCTTCGTACCCGATTACTTTACTATCTGTTGTAGCCATAATTTAACCCCAGCAACGCAGCAAGATAAAGATATCGTCATCTTGGCAGCAGCCAAACTAGGTACAACAAGGTTAATTGATAATGTTTATTTTTCTGTATAAGCTATATAAGTAAAATCAACCGAACTATTGATTAAAAACAAAACCATGAAACAAGCTCACCCCATTAGCTTTAGTGTCGCGTTCCGTTTCTGGCTCAAGCTTGGTTTTATTAGCTTTGGAGGGCCGGCCGGACAAATCGCCATCATGCATCAAGAATTGGTCGAGCGTCGGCGTTGGATTTCAGAACAACGTTTTTTACATGCGCTAAATTACTGCATGTTATTACCGGGCCCAGAAGCTCAGCAACTGGCTATCTATCTCGGCTGGCTGATGCACAAAACCTGGGGAGGCGTGGTGGCCGGAGTATTATTCATACTGCCTTCACTGTTCTTGTTAATCTTACTCAGTTGGATATATCTGAGTTATGGTCATCTTCCTGCTGTTGCTGGCGTGCTTTATGGCATCAAACCCGCTGTTACTGCCATCGTGCTGTTCGCGGCGCATCGCATTGGTTCACGTGCTTTAAAAAATAGACTACTTTGGAGCTTAGCGGCACTCGCCTTCTTGGCTATCTTCGCTTTACAGACACCATTTCCGTTAATAGTCTTAATCGCCGCTAGTCTTGGAGCACTAGGTGGGCGATTTGCTCCTGATAAGTTTGCTATGGGTGGCGGACATAATGCGGCCAAACAAAGTTACGGCACAGCACTGATTGATGACGATACACCTATTCCAGAGCACGCGAAATTCAGTTGGCGTCACTTATTTAAAATCATCGCAGTGGGATTATTCTTGTGGACTAGCGTAATGAGCTACTTAACTATGCACTATGGCTGGGACGGTGCGCTGACGCAAATGGGCTGGTTTTTTACCAAAGCAGCGTTACTGACTTTTGGTGGCGCCTATGCCGTGCTACCTTATGTCTATCAAGGGGCAGTAGATCATTTTCATTGGCTAAGCGCTACCCAGATGATCGATGGCTTAGCTTTAGGGGAAACTACACCGGGCCCGTTGATTATGACCGTCACTTTCGTGGGCTTTTTAGCCGGTTATAGTCAATTACCCATTGCTACGGAGACGGCACTTATATCTGGTATAGCTGGGGCGATGGTGGTCACTTATTTCACTTTTCTACCTAGCTTTCTACTTATTCTTGCGGGCGGCCCTCTGGTAGAGTCAACCAGAAACAATCTAAAATTTACTGCATCGTTAACAGCAATTACTGCTGCGGTGGTTGGTGTTATTGTTAACCTTGCGGTGTTTTTTGCATGGCATGTATTCTGGCCACAAGGCTTCGAAGGCCATTTCGATTTGTCCGCCGCCTTAATAGGTATAATTGTCTTTCTAGCATTGATCCGATATAAAGTGGGGATTATTCCGGTTATCATGGCTAGCGGCATAGCCGGATTGCTACTGATGTTTATCAAGCCTTGGTTAGTTCAGCAGGGTATGATTTAAAACTCCAATCTTAATAATCTAGGCTGTAGGTCGGGCACATGCTTTTCGTGCCCGACAACAATAACTATTAAATGTCGAAATGTCGGGCGACGATAAAGCCGTCACCCGACCTACGCAACTATTGCTTTTAAAACAACTAATCCTGCTTTACTCCAACCTAAATAAACCGGAGACACCTATGATTAATAATCCAGAGCAGTTATTCAAACAAATCAGCCATGGTGTTTATGTGATTGGCGTCAGTGATGGAAAGCGTCAGAATGCCTTTACGGCAGCGTGGGTCATGCAAGTTTCTTTTAACCCACCCTTACTAGCAATAAGTATTAATCCTCAAAGCTATTCTTATCAAATCTTAAAAGCAGGCGGCATTTGCAGCGTTAATGTTTTAAGCCAACACCAAGCCGAACTGGCCGAATATTTTGGTCAATCTGCCATCGACAAAATGGCGGGGCATCAATGGCAATCAGCTCAAACAGGTGCACCTATTTTATCGGAAAGCCTAGCTTATTTTGATTGCAAAGTAAGTCATTATACCGAAGCCGGCGACCATATTGTCGCGATCTGCAATGTAGTGACTGCAGCGAAACTCAATAAAGGACAAGCTTTACTCTATAAACGCACGGGTGATCTAGATGGGAGCAGTCAGCTTTATAAATAGCTGACTTTACGCAATAGCGTTGTTTTACTCTCGTTTGCCGCGCCGAGCACCGCAGGTTTTGTTGGGATAAGCCCAAAGGGGCGCGGCATGGATGACGCGCGTCGGTAGGAGGGCAGGAAGCCCTCTCTACCGACCCCCGACAAAACCGAGGAGCACAGGAAGAAGCGGCAATCGAGCCGCCTTTTCTTTGGATACTTTCTTTTGGCGGAGCAAAAGAAAGTATCTCGCCTTCGGGTGCGATTACCCGATTAATAAATCGTCGCGATAGCGACCACGTTATTTGTTTTTTTAAACCGCTGAATGGCTAGGTAACATCAGCAAATAAAACACACTTAAATCTTAAGCAAAAAACTGCTGCATAACCCGAATCATATAACCATGATCCAAAACACCCGCACTTTCTCTAATGCTATGCATTGCCCACAGTGGGCCGCCCACATCTAACGATCGTATACCTAATCGTGCTGAGGTGATGGGGCCAATAGTGCTACCGCAAGCCAAATCACTGCGATGAGCATAGGTTTGATAAGGCACCTCTGCTTGCTCACACCAATCTATAAACTGCGCCTGTGAAATACTTTCGGTACTATAATTTTGATTAGCATTGACCTTAATAACAGGGCCTTTATTAACCATCACTTTATGATCAGGCTCATACGCCCAAGGAAAACTAGGTTGATAAGCATGCGCCATATCGGCGCTAATTTGAAAGCTTTGCGCTAAAACTCTAGAATAGCCCTCTCGTGAATCCTCTACCGTTAAGCTAATCCGTTGCAAGATCTCACCCAGAAAACTACCATCAGCGCCTTTACAACTCGTACTTCCTATTTCTTCATGGTCAAAAAAAGCACAAACCACGCTGTTATCGCCATTCAATACCGATTCAGTCAATAAGGCTTGAAGAGCAGCATGGCAAGAAGCCAAATTATCTAACTGGCTATCCGCATAAAACTCATTATTAGCACCCCAGAACGCGCCTTTCTGTGTATCAGATACTGCCAAATCCCATGATAAAATTCGCTCTGCTGGGCAAGCGGACTGCTGCTGTAATAATTCAGAGAAATAAGCTTGGGGCAACGATTCTTCAGCCCAAGTTGATAGAATTAGCGGTAATTCATTTTGCTTATGCAATTTTAAGCCGTCTTCATTAACCGTACGGTTCATGTGTATCGCTAAGTTGGGCAAGCGTAATAACGGTCTATCAAAGTTAACTAATTGACTGATAATATTAGCTTGATCATCTTTATAACTGACTCGACCGGCAAGACCTAAATCTCTATCGGTAAAAGTCGCCAATATTGGCCCACCATAGATTTCAACGCCTAAGCGTAATAAGCCATCCGTGGCGTTTGCCGCATTTGGCTTTATTCTTAAACCTGGAGAGTCCGTGTGTGCACCAATAATCTTAAAGCCCGTTTCTAACAACGGCTTTAGGCCCATGACAAACATGATGATAGAAGAATCATCACGAATCACATAATAACGTCCCTGAGCCTGTAACTGCCACGGCGCGCTTTCTTCTAACTTTACAAATTGAAAAGCCAACAGTTGGCTTTCGATGCTGGCGACCGCATGCCAAGGACTAGGACTAGCATCAATAAAATCCAATAAGTTTTGTACGTGTTGCTGTGTATTTATCATGTTGCTTTTAAATCCAACGAAGCCGAATTAATACAATAACGTAAACCCGTAGGTTCAGGACCATCTTCAAAGACATGACCTAAATGCGCGGCACAGACTTTACAGGTCACTTCAACTCGACGCTGACCATGACTATTATCAACATGTTCTGCGATGTTGCCTTCCGGCAGCTCTGCCCAAAAACTGGGCCAACCTGAGCCGGAATCATATTTGGTTTTTGAATCAAATAACGGAGTATCACAGCAAATACAATGATAAATACCCGTTGTTTTACAATCGGCATATTTTCCGGTAAAAGGAGGTTCTGTACCTTTTAATCGACAGATATTAAACTGTTCGGGCGTTAACTTTTCAGCCCACGACTCATCATTATTCTGTTCTTGCATAGTCATAAACTTAGCTCCTAGTTAAAGGCCGCATTGTACGCGATCAACTGATCCTCAGCTATCTACAAACAGGTCAAACTGCATTTTAGTCAAGCCTGTGATATTCTAACTACCACCTAAAATCAACCTTATCAAACCATGCAAATATACCTAGTGGGCG
>CAMDOP010000140.1 GCA_945903675.1 Crenothrix polyspora | reverse complement strand
AGGGGCAATAACCTAAATAAACACTAAATCAATAACTTAATAATGGCGACTGAATCCGTCAAAATACAACTTCAATTTACTAGGGTTAGTATAACATTTTGAACAATATCAGATTATTTGGTTTTCTTTCGCGCACTAATTTAATCGCCCGTTGAATGTCGGCCTGTTGCGTAGACTTATCGCCTCCAGCTAGCAGTAATACAAACAGGCCACCTCGCAGCGTAAAATAAACGCGGTAGGCCAGTTCCTACATCAATTCGCAATTCAGAAACACATTCACCCACTGATTTGATGTCGCCTAAATTACCTTTTTCTGCACGAATAATACGCCTAGCAATAGCAACCTTTGCTCGTAAATCACGCAATTCTCTATGCCATTTGGCGAAACTTTGTGTTTGTTCGATGATATAATTCATATCTTGATTGTATCAACTTAGATACAAAAGTTAAAGATTAAAATAAATGATGATTGTAGATTGCAGGCTACAATTCAATGCCATATTAAACCGTGATCCATCGCCAACCCATATTTCCTTTTGGCTTAATCAACTCGCTTCATTGCCGCTAAAATACTATTTGCTGCTGCCTGTACAGAAAACACCTCAGAAAGTAGTTGCTTGGCATTAGTACCTAGGGATTTTCTCAAAGTACTATCATGCAATAATTTTAATGCATTAGTGAGTAAGCCTTCATCATCACCATTAATGGTGATCAGCCCTGCCTCTGCTTTTTCTAGGATATCTTTTAAATCATTGTCAAGATTAACACTGCCTAGAATGGGTTTTTCTTGAACCATATAACCCAATAACTTACCGGGAAAATTATGCGTAGTATGATCGTGATGCAGGCTAAACAAACCTATATCAAACTCCGCTAACATGTTTTTAAAGTCATTCTGGGATACTGGCGGCAGCAGCGTCATATTATGTAAATTATGTCGTGCAATTGCATCACGCACCAACTCTGCTTCATCACCCGCACCCACTAACACAAAGTACGCGCTGGATTCTGTTTGCATGGCTATGGCCAAGCTCACGATATTCATCATATCTTGGGCGTGGTCTATATTACCGCCATAAAAATAAACGACTTTATCTTCTAGCCCCAGTGCTTTTCGGTAATGGCTGTTACCCGTTGGCAGTCATTAGCCCGAAAGCACATTGATAATGAGTGTTTCAGCGACTAAACGCTTGAAGTCATCAATGTTGTTGGTGGCGATTCCAAAACCATGTACCAATGCCGTAGCAGCAATAATCGCATCAGGCATTTTTATTTTGTGCTGTTGCCGTAATGTAATTGTTTTATCTACGACACCCTGAGCCAAATCAAACACATTGGCATGGCTGATAAATTCTTGGGCTTTCTGGTATAGATTTTCATCAGTAAGAAATCCACTCCAGCCAAGAAATTCCATTTGGGTAATAATGGAGATGTTGAAACTGTGGATGAGTAATGCATCAATCCGCTCATCGTCAGTGAGACCGTTAAAGTAATAAATGACAATATTGGTATCAAGCAGGTATTGCATCAGTTCCATTCCTCGCGAACACTTGCAATGTAAGCGTCACAGGCTTGTTTGGATTGTTTACCCATACCAAAAAAGTCTCTAGGATTAAATGTTGTCGATGGGTATTGTGGCTCTTGGGTGAGAATAATAACTCTGGCGTGTACCTTATCGAGATTTCTATAGCTCGCTGGAATATGTAATAAATTATTTACTATATCTGTTTCAAATTCAATAGCGTACATGTTCATTTCCTTTTATCAACTTTTTAATGTTTACACAAAATTTATTTTTCTTACGTACAATTATCAGCAAAGAACCTTACCATCATAACATTCCACTACTGATCCTAAAGTGCGGCTGGATTACGAACACAATGAAATAGTACGTCAACCAACACATCCACTGCTATAACTTTGTAGTCGCGACGCCGGATGAATTCCCATACTGGAGCCTCACTGCCACGAAGTTAAGCGAAAAAGTAAAAGCTTGGAGTGCAATAGCTTCAGCTATTGTGTTTTAAAACAGCTAAAGCAGTTTAACTCCAAACATACAGATTCCTTAACTTAATGGCAGTGATGCTGGAGCCTGGGAGCAATGCAACGGCCCAATAAAACTTTAAAAGTCATTAGTATAACAAAGGATTAGCTTAACAAACATAACAGTTATTATAAGAATTCGGGACCATAAACCAAAGCATAATAAACCAGCTTGATGGCTTCACTGAAACAAAAAAATAGCCATCTAGGTTCATGCCACCAACGGCCGGTATGCCACGACGGAATATCACTTTGTATCAAGCGATAAGATAAACCATTGTTGTTAAACAGAGTTTCTAAGCAATAATTAATGCGCTGAATATGGGGTGGATCGCTAACAACCAGCACACTGCGCCAATGTTGCGCCTTCAATAAAGCCGCAATGTTGATAGACTCTTGATGGGTATTGATAGCCATTCCATCAAACATCTCAATCTATAAATACGTCAGCCAATTGTTTGGCGTCAATAACACGATCCAACCAGCGCTCAATATCAGCCAAAGGCGCATTAGAAATCAATGCAATGGTTTCAGCAGGAATAGCACCAAAACGCTTTGCTAAAAGTCTTTGTAGGGCTAACATTTCACCTTGCTGCATACCCTCTTGTTTACCTTGCTGTAAACCTTCTTGTTTACCCTCAGCAATATAAGCCTTTGCCCACATCTCTACTTTATCTGCCAACATAACTCTAATCTCCTGTAAATCATCCACTTCGGGCAATAAGATACCGTATTCTGACTTTCTCATCAATGTCGCTCGCAACCAATGAGCAAACATTTTTCTTAAGTCCGGTCGGTCTTGTAACCAATCTATCAGCAATTTAACGATATCACTCACAGCACTCGGACTATCTGCGTGTTCTAATCTAAAGACAGCCGCCACTAAATTATTTAAGGGAGCCAATTCACTATCGGTGTAGGTATTTTCATCAATCAGTAAATATTGCAGCGATGGCTTAAATTGACTAACCAAGCCCGGTACAACAGGAATCAAGTCTGCCACATTAGTCGCTGCTGTCCATTTCTGGCTGCCATTATAAAGAACAATCGGTAATATTGGCGGTAGACGGCCATCGGCCAGCGCATGACCTTGTTTAAGCAAGTCTTGATACAGTAAACCGATATACACTAACATCCGTAGCGCCATGTACTTATCAACAGCGCTTTGGAACTCAATCAGTAAATACAGGTAAAGCCATTCACCCCCGACTTTAACGCGCCAAACAATATCATCTTCGCGCTGTTTGAAGTCATCACTCACATAAGAGCCAGAGACTTTTTCTAATGTTGAATAATCCAGCGTATGCAACCAGTCATCAGGTATAAAGCCCATGATCAAATCACGAACTAATTCTGGATTAGAAAACAGAAACTTATAACTGCTGTCGTGGATTTTATTCATGGGTGAATTATAAGCCTTTGCCTTGTAAAACGACCTTTATACCCTTACCTATAATGCTCAGATCGAACCATAACAGGCCCAGAGGTGAAAGATGAATGTATTTATCAATATATTCATATTCATAAACAGGATTACCCATTTCAGTCGTACCTTTATTAATATGCCCCAAACCTAGCAGCCCGCCTTTTATTAAAAAACGTGTCACATTACCTTGCGCCAAATCTCTTTCGTAATGCAAGACCGACAAAGGACGCGGCCCCACAAGACTCATGTCGCCCCGTAGAATATTGTAAAATTGCGGCAACTCGTCTAAATAAAATTTCTTAACAAATCCACCAACATGGGTGCGGCTTTCTGGCGACCATTCTGCCGAGTAAGCTATCCAATCACCCCGCGCCGCGCCTTCTTGATCAATATAGGAGGTCTTGATAAGACGGATTTTAAATTTAGGAAATATCTTGCCTGCACTAACGGCGTTATAACTAAAAAACATCGGGCCCTTGTTTTCGGGTATTAACAGACCCTCAATTAAATAGGCCAGCTTTAGAATAAGTAGAATGGGGGAAGCAACCAGAAGCAAAAGCGCTGCAACCGTTTTATCGAAAATCAATTTAGGTAGCTTGTCGTTCAGTGGCTGTTTAAGGGCAAAAATATGTGGGTATTTATCTTTTATTTCTTGAGTAGGCGGCTTGTAAGGAAAAGCTTCTTTAGGTTCGGATTTATTATTCATTAATCAACTCCATTATATTTAGTTTCAAATTTAGATTCAGATAATTAGGTCTTAGTGTATTTAGATTAATACTTAGATGTTTTGGCTACCCACTTAAGATAGGTCAAATAATTTATGTAGATATTACAGTAGGTTGGGCTAACGGCTCTATCGTTAACCCAACATTTCTGCCGAGAAAAAGTTGGGTTTCGAAAAGCATGCAACCCAAGCTACATAGCAGTTATAAAAAGCACAAAAAAATAATAAAGCCGAGTTAAAAAGTCACGAATTGGTTTTAGATTTGACATAACTTTCTTTCCCTTTTGCTTACTGAAATACTCCAGCCTAAACCTGTTCCTACTAAATCGGCCAGCCAATCATCCCAACCCGCCATACGGCCGGGCAAAAAGATCTGGTGTACTTCATCGGCTACGCCCACCACTAGAGCTATAAAAATCCCAAAAACAACAGACAACGACAAATAGCGGATCAGCAGTACCGTAAGCATAAAAAAGAAAGCGATATGCGCCAGTTTGTCCCAAGGTGCAGGGACAAGGTTTACTGCCTGAGGTTGCGCACCGCCAAAGAACAAGGCAACTAGCATTAACACAAGCAAGCCCAGCGCTATTAACCTTTTTATCATTTTAAGCCACTTAATTGTTTCGCTCAGTCGAAAAGCTAAAGAGGTTTATTTGGGTAACCATTTAACTAGCAAGGTTTCATAGTCAGCAAGTACTTTTTCCCAAGTGAACAATTCTTGCTGACGTCGTAATATTCCTGACTTAATCTCAGAAATCACTTCAGGATTACCCAATATTTCATCCAGCCTATTCGAGCATTCCTCCGCCCCATTAAAATATCTAGCAGAATCACCCGCCACCCAACGATTAAATGGATTGTTATGAGCAATTACCGGATTGCCGGCCGCCATAGCCTCAACCAATGACGGATTAGTGCCACCAACTTGATGACCGTGAATATAGGCAACTGAATAAAATCGCAAAGCCTGCACGATATCTTTATCATAAATGGCCCCTAAAAAAATCACCTCAGAACCTGCCGCAGCCATCACTTTCTGATGATAAGCAATTTTTTCAGGCTCATAGTTACCTAACACCGCAAGTTGATAGCCACGCGGCTTTAAAGAAAAACCACTGACTATTTCCAGCACAGAGTTTTCCGGTTCCGCCCGTGCAATCAATGTTAAAAAGCGTCCCGGCTCTAATCCAAACGCACTTATTGTTGCAATAGGTGCAGACGTAACAGTATCAGCACCATAAGGAATCATAGTGATCTTGTCATCACGCACACGGCTAGCTAAATGCTTTTTGATGTTGGGATGATCGGCCACCAGATGATTACCCAGCCAGCAACCCGCCCAATCATTCAGCCAGAACCAGGTTTTAGCAACCGTTCCCCACTTAGCGCGAGACCATTCAATACCATCCATATTGATCAGATTAGGCGTACCCTTAAGACGCAACAGGGCGCAAAAAACAGCCGTGTTATAACCCAATGTCAAACACAAGTCGCCATGCTGGGCAGCATGCTTAGTAGCTTTCCAATCGAATACGATCGTAGCCTTTGGGCCAGTTTGCACAACGGGAATATGTACCCGCTCAACACCTTGCCAGATGTCTTCAAAAATCGGCCCCACCCCATCTTCTTGGCAATACACCACCACACGCCAACCATGTTCAACCAGATACAAGGCAAGATGTTCGGCAAAAGTTTCGAAGCCGCCGTGGGCGGCAGGTATGCCTCGGGTACCGAGGATTCTTAATGTTTTCATTATGGTATTTTATGTTGTGGCTAGTATGCAATTTTGTTAAATTTAGGTAATTGCTGTAATTTATAATTGTAATCACATTTAAGGTGGAAATTGCGGCCAAAGTAATTAAAACTATAATTACTTTACGGTGTTATGTGTTGTTGGATTATTTCTACCAACCAGAATAATCCATGTCAATGAAAGCTACACTAAAATATAATGGTCCTCCTTGTCTGTTTTCTACATAGATAAGACCTTCCGTTGAATTACAAGCTATCGTTATTTTTCCTAATACACCACTGGACCCGGAGAGGACTGTAGAAATTGTTAATGCATCAATGTTAAAAGAAGGAGCAGAGGCATCTCTTGATATTACATAGACATTATTGTTGCTCAGTGAATAGATGAGTAATGCCGAACTATTCTGTGCGCCATTAGCTGTAATTGCAATAAATCCTTGGTCGACTACTGGTTTAAAACTAAAAAACGTATTATTTTCGATGAATATTTTTTCAAGTGAAATTGAGTATTGCGTTTCATAAGCAGAGATATTAGAAATCCCACTTTGTTTCATTATGCGAGCTCTAAACTGTGGATTATCAAAGGGAGATACCCTAGCATCTTCTGATATAAAGGAAAAGTCTAATCCAGCTGTACCTCCAATAATAGAGTATGAATTAAAACCAAAAAATCCGTTTTTCACATAGGCGTGAGTCTTAATAAAAACATGACTTTTCCCAGTACCGGAAAGGTTAACAGGTAGCTGGAAATTGCAATTTTCAACAGTCCAATCTTCTACGGCCTTGCCTGAAGCTGGTGATGTTTCACCGAAAATAATCGAGTTTTTATTTACATACCCATCAGAATATGTGGACTGTAAACTACAGCTAGATATTTTTGGAGCTTTACCTTGTGCAATGTACACCTGTTGAGGCTTGTTATTGTCTAGCTCCACGCCTTCGATAACAATTCCTTTTGGTTCGTACGTTCCTGTTGGAATCACTACACCACCATAGGTGGAATCTGGTTTTCCTATGCCTGAATACCCAGTACCATTATAAGCAATGGTGCCACCAATAATTCGCAAGTAGGAAGAGTTGTTTGTTATACCTGAAAAAATATTTGATGAAACGTTACATGAATTCAAGGTCATCGATGGCGCGTTATTATCTATAATGTTGTGAATACCTCTACTATTCGAAGATATTCTGCACTGCGAAAATAATAAATTTGCACTTGCTGTGTAGTCAGGATTAATGCCTGCATCACCATCGATTAATAGTCCATCAGCCGTATGGTAAAGTATATCGCAGTCAAATTCGTACTCCCAGCAAGACCGTATTTTCAGTCCGCCAGAAGCTGTCGTACCAGGGTCACCTTCAATAGATAGACCAAAAATTTTTCCACCGTAGGAAAAAAAATACTTTAAGGCGGTTGCACCCAAGCCAGTATTTATGTCAATGGCAAAACCATTTTTCACTTTGTTCATAATACGAGTTAAACGCTTTCCAGCGCCATATAGTTTCAATCCAGCTGGTCTTGCTTCTCCACTTCTATTTTTGTAAGTCAACGATTGAGTTATTAAATAATTTCCAGAGGGCATAAACACCCAGCCGCCATTTGCTGCATCAATAGCTTTTTGTATCGACGCTGTATCATCAGTAACTCCGTCACCAATTGCACCGTAGGCTTTTACACTTATTGACTCATACAATATATTTTGTGTAGTACTTTTGAAAGCAGCTTTATCTGAAAATTCATCAGTTAGCTCAGATTGAGTTGTATTTATCTCGCTGCTTAATGCATCTGTTAAAATATGACCTTGCGCGGTACTTTGAATCGCATAACCTATCATTGTGCCTGTAGAGACTAAAACGGTTTGTTTCATGAATTTACGTCGTTTCATTTTATGTACCTATTTAGAGTTCGCTCAAAAACTCAGATGCCAATAATTCAAATAACCCTTCGTCATTAATCTGACTGGCGTTATGAAGATCC
>CAMDOP010000139.1 GCA_945903675.1 Crenothrix polyspora | reverse complement strand
TTTAGCCGCTCCAATTTTGATCGTTTTTTAGTAGTTTTTAAATTGACTTTATTTATGGAGAAAATACATGAATCATTTCACTACGTTCAATTTTATTAATTTCAAAAAAGCCAAGAGATTTGTTTATTTTTTATGTTTTATTCCTTTTGGCGCACTATCACAGACGCAAGAATCACAAGCGGCTGAAACAAAAAACTGCCATTTTTTACAGATAGTTGAGGCTTCTTCTGGCTATGGCAAGAATATGAATTGGCAAAGCCTAGCTAAATACTCCGCGCTATCTAAAGCTGATAAGTTAGGCGCTAGCCACCTTGTCTGGGAACGCTTTTATCCAATTGGTGCTTTTAATGGTATTGCTGTAGCCAAAGCTTATAACTGCAATTCTTAGTATTGTCTTTATGGCTAGAATGGATTCGATCGCCAATTTTTCCGATATTTGCAACGTAGAAAATTGCTTTAATAGGTCTTTTAAGTTAAATATACCTTCATATTTGCAGTTATTATCTGCCTTGCAATACAGTCATTAAATAATTTATTTGGTACATAATGTTTCTGCACGTTTACCATCCGGAGCTATTTTTCCATCTGAATTTACATGCCATCTAAAGCGAAGTTGCATGCTTTTATTCATTAAAAAAGCTCTTTCAACATCGTATTGGCCATCCTCCTTATAAACTTGCCAGCCTAAATCGCGTTGTGATCTAATTTTTATTTTGTCTTTTAATACGTCATCAACGGATAAATTATCGATACAAATTGAGTTTTTGACTATTTCTTCGGCTTTAATTTCATCAAGTTGTGCATAAGCATTATTGATAGCCAATAGTAAATTCAGTAGTGTAAAACAAAATAATTTCATAGTTTTTCCAACAAATTAAAATGTCTGCTGATCAAAAAATTTCTATTAAAAATTATATCCCTGCTGATCATGCTGATTAATATCTAAGCCATCCGTTTCTTCTTCTTGTGAAACACGAATTCCAATAAATTTGTCGATCAATTTGAATAAGATATAACTTATAAAAGCACTCCAAATGATAGTTATGGCTATGCCAAATAGCTGGATAGTAAGTTGATTAAATATACCTTTATCACTCACAATTCCAATGCCGCCAAACCATTCATCAGCAAATATTCCCGTTAAAAACGCGCCTAGAATTCCACTGATACCATGCACCGGAAATACATCGAGTGCATCATCAATCAGTAGATATTGTTTGATTAAATAAATCGAATAAAAACAGGCAATGCCAGCAATACAGCCTATTAAAATGGCCCCGAAAGGGGATACGAAACCTGCGCCGGCCGCAATCATTCCAAGACCTGCTACCATTCCAGTCATTGCCCCTAAGACACTTGGCTTTCCAAATTTAATCCAATCCATTACTATCCAAGTAATAGAGGCAGAGGAGGCACAAAGATGGGTAGACAACATTGCCATTCCAGCAGAACCATTAGCCATGAGTGCGCTACCCGCACTAAAACCATGCCAGCCAACCCACAAAATTCCTGCCCCCATCGCTGTCATCGTTAAATTATGGGGCATTAATGGAGTTCTTGGAAAACCTCTTCTGGGGCCTATCATGATTGCACCAACCAAAGCAGCAATGCCCGCACTACCATGAACAACAATACCACCTGCAAAATCCATAACGCCAATTTCTGCTAACCAACCATTGCCCCAAATCCAATGACATACAGGAACATAAACTAGCAACTCCCATAACGCACAAAAAAGTAATAAAGGGAAAAACTTAACCCTTTCTACCAATGCACCCACTATCAAAGCGGGTGCAAAAATAGCAAATGTCATGTGGTACATTGCGAATACAGATTCGGGTAAATTACCCACTAATTTGTCAGCATTCATTTCAAACAAAAAAACTTGAGAAATGCCACCAATAATTGGCTGCAAAGATCCGCCATTAGTCAGTGCAAGACTGTACCCTGCAAATGCCCATATTAATGAAATGAGTGAGGTGATAGAAAAACAGGCCATGATGACTGAAAGTACATTTTTGGAACGTACAAGTCCGCCATAGAATAAAGCCAATCCAGGTAAGGTCATGAACAGTACTAATCCAGCTGAAGTCAAGATCCATGCTGTATCAGCAGAATTTAATTGATCATCTGCAAAACCTATTTGGGGTATTCCGCAGAGTAGTATTAATTGGGTTATTTTTCGCATAATTTTCTCGATATTTGATTAGTGTTGATTGCTAACAAACTCTGTTAATAAATGATCTTTAAAATCTTAAATGCTTTTATTTTTCTTTTTTAGATTCTATGCAATAAGTGTATAAATTATTGACCAGTTTAAAATTATATTTTTGGATAAAGTATAGCTCACTTAATGTCGAGTCACTATTGTTTATTCGGGGTAGTGTTTTTTGATAGTGTAAAATATTACTATTTAGTCACTTATTGGCTGTTTTATTGCGGGTACTAAATTTAAACGGCTATTAAGTTTAGACGTTTATCACTTTTGTTAAAAAGTCAGAATAATATCCATGGCAAACATTAATTGATTATTTTTGGTTTGATTGTCGTAAGTATTAATTCTTGAATTAGCCCAGTCATAACGAATTTCTGGGCGCAGTGAAAACCAATTGCGGAGCTTCCAATTTACTCCTGTGGTTAATTCAAAATAATTTCCGGGGGTACCGATATTAAGACGGGTACCATTATTGTCGCAAAACCATTCACCGCGAAATCCGGCCGAAACCTTATCGGTTAGATCATAAAATAAATACTGGTTTATTCCATACCAATAAGAATTATTTATATTTTGATTAGGCTGAGCTTGATATCCAAAATCATGTTGAAAAGAGTATTGTAGTTTTTTGGTAATACGGTGAGATAAAACAAGGCTGTACATCGTTCTATTCGTATTTGACGTAACATTATTTATGTTACTTGAGTTACCACTGATAACAGACCAAGAAACACTATCAGTAGAGTCATCATTAGTCCATGACAAGCCGCTAAGAAAATTCCAGTTAGCTATATTTTCACTAAAGTTATCCCAGCCACTAACTGTGCCTGCATTCAAAGTGAATGCATCATTTAAGGCATAGTTAACTAAAATACCTGTGTGAGTAAAGGGTTCACCATATTGCATGGTATATGAATGTGAGTAAAAGAAGTTATTTGGCGCTGTTACAACTTCATTACCAATGATGGTATAGAAATGTCCAATTTTAGCTGATACGCCCTTACTAAAAGGGGCAAAAACTTCCAAATAGGCTTGTGGTATTGCAATATCATATTGCTGTGGATTGTTATTGTTAATTAAATTTTTATCCCAGCCATTTGCTTGTGTAAATTTACTATCTGATCCATACATAAAATCCATTCTTCCACCAAAATCCCAATGATTGGACCCTAGATTGATAGATTTTTGTAAAAAAAGATTCAGCTGATTGAGTTGTAATTCACCACTTCGGTCATTAAAAGTTATGGGTAAATTATTATGATTACCTGGGTTGTCGGTTGAATAGGTTCCTCCCATGGAGGTCCAACCACCAGTACTAATACTATGTTCCTTTAGATAGTTTATTTGATTAACGTCTTTACCTGTAATCGATTCAATCATGCTTTCTGCTTTTACACATAAACTCATCATTATGAATAGTAATGCAAAAAAAAAGCTCAATCGGGTATGCATTTAAGTCGTTTTTATAATTATATGATCTAAAAATTGCAATGTAGCATCAAAAACCAGTAATGGTTTTATACATTTTGCATATTGGGTCTTACCGTTAATCCTAATTTTTATTTACTCTGCTAGGTTAATCAATACGTTTGCAAAATCAAAAAAATTATTCCTTCAAATAATGGGGTAAAAAGATGTTTAGAGAAAATACCTAATAGAGATCTTAAATACACTTCATAATCAGGATATGGGCGCAATCATAACAATAGTCACCGTGGTAAGTCCAACAGTTAAGGTATCTCCGAATAAATACTCTCCCGCCAATTTTTCAGAATATCATTTGAACACTCTCTATGCTATCGGCATGATTTTTACACCACATCGCTAAAAACACGATCGCTTTTCGAAACAATAGATTGCTACGCTTAAAGACGCAGAATAATAGGGGAAAGCCTACGATTAGAAAGGTATCTGGAATAGAGTACGCATAAATGAAGTGGGCTTTGCAACCCGGACCTTAACTTTTTCAGTATCTAGAAACTAAGTAAGTAGCCTCGATGAAGTAAAATAGATTCAAGAAATTCGATTCGATTATGTTTGATTCAACACCATTGCATCCACCTCAAGTGGGACGAGGTTTTCAGTTTTATCGAGGCTACGGACTATTTCAAGCGGGACGGGGATTGCAACCTCGTCCCTCGTGACTATTTTATAGGGTAACAGAGGGCAGACCACATAAACTCAGTGTTATCGTATTATGCACTCACTAAACATCAAGATGGATTTTGTTAGACGTATATTGATGTACCAACATTTGTATAATATTTTGATACGGCACACCATTTTCCAGACTTTTTCTTTTTAATTCATAAATATCGTTTTCAGAAAGTCTAATGGAAACAGATTTTTTCTTTTCATGTTTCAAAAAACCTTGCAGTTCTATTAATCTTTCATGAATATGACCTTTACTAAGCCATTCATCTTTCTCAATACTATCGAGAATATCTTGTTCAAAACTATCAAGATTTAACTTAGTCATTTTTTGCCGCCTTGTTGTAACGCTTATTCATTTTTCGAGAGGGGATAATGGTCTTTAAAAAAATACTGGCCTCATCTTCAACATAAGGCACCATATAAACATAATTTTTTATTGTGATTAAAATAATAAAAACGGACTGATTTGGATATTTTTCAGAATTTAAATGTGTTAAATCATCTAGCACATGCCCCATTTCTATAGCTAATAATACGTCCTCAAAACCAACGCCTCTTTCTGCTTTTAATAGAGTGTTTTTTTCGGGGGAGAAATGTATTTGTTTTTGTCTATATGCCATACGTTGTATAGTATTTTCTCAAGCTAAGAGCTGTCAATAATTACTTTCATAAACAACTCGGAGATAGTGAGTTATTACCTAGTAATCCCATGCAATAATGGGTGGGTGTCGAACAATTTTTTATGCTAGATCTAGAAAGCAATTAGTATCGATGAAGCGCCAAGGAATCGAGGAAGTCTGTACGCTATAAAGCCTCGATTCCGCTTTGCTTCATCGAGGCTAAGGACCTATAAAGTCATCACTATGGGTTTTACTGAGGTTTTATCCAATAAAGGTAAGGCGGCTATAGCTTCACGTAACTTGGCTTCCCAGCTGCGCCTTAGAAGTAATAGGTAGTCGTTATCATCATCAAAGCAGTAATATTCCTCTAGGCTAAAGCTGTCTTTACGATAAATGAGCAATTCTACTGGCGCACCAACACTGGCGTTACTGCGTATGGTTGAGTCCATAGACACCAAGCAGCAGCGTGCGGCTTCATCAATTGGGGTGTTTAGTTTAAGGAAGCGATCAAGTATGGGTTTGCCGTATTTGCTTTCGCCAATTTGTAAAAAAGGCGTGTTGGCTGAACTGGTTATACTATTACCTTCTGCATAAACCATGTAGGCTGCATGAGGCTCTGTGCCGATTTGACCGGCTAGAATAAAGCTGGCAGAGGCATTAAAGGCAGATTGTCCTTTACCACCGGTATGTTGTTTTTGTTTATCAACACTAACATGGCCTAAATATTCGGCGGCTTCAAACAAGCTTTCTACATTGTTTAAATTGATAGGCGCATTTTTAAGCTTATCGCGATGTAATTGCTCTAAAACGGCCTGCGTGGTTGCTAGATTGCCGGCGCAGAGTAAAACTATTTTACGATCACTATGGGTCTCAAACGCGTGCATTTTGCCGTGGGTACTGACATTATCAATACCTGCATTGGTTCGTGAATCAGAGACTAGAATAAGTCCTTCGTTTATAGACGCTGCAATACAATAAGTCATGATGATGGGGATGGTTAAAAAGTGTTAAGGGGTGAATTATCCAATAAATCAACACGAACGTCCATGTTGCTAAGTAGGCAGCCAGAACCAAATTGGTGAAATATGGAGACATCCGCAGCATCACGGCCATAGGCAATAATAACTCTGCCGCCAAGTAAGTCTGGTTGACTAGAGTCAAAAATATACCAGCGTCCGCCAATATAAGCTTCAAACCAAGCATGTAAATCCATAGTTTGTAATTTATATAAATAACCTACGACTAATCTTGCTGGGATGCTAATGCTGCGGCATAGGGCTATGGCAACATGCGCTAAGTCTCTACAAACTCCCTGACCTAGCTGATGAATTTCTATCGCTGATAAGGGGAATTCACTACAGCCGGGCACATACTGAATGTTATGCCTTACCCAGTCTGAAATGGCTAGCACTTGATCGTAGCCAGAAAATACCGAGGCCGTGATGGTTCTGGCAAGATCACCAAAGCGATCAGATTCGCAATAGCGACTGGGCAAGAGAAAGGGCAGTACTTTATTAGGCAGTTGTTGTATTTCTACAAAGTGAGCCTTGGTGTTGATCTCAACATAATCATTAACGATGACATCGGCTGAGCTATAGATAAATAAATCACCGGTCGGAACTAGCAAGCGCTGACAAGCATTGCCAAAATTGTCCGTGCTTTCTATGGTTGCTAATAGAGGCTTAATGCTAAAAACTTCACGATTTATCCATTGCTGACTGCCTCGGTATGGGCGCAGTATCAAAATTAATACGCTAGGTTCTACTATTTGAAAGCGTAGCTGACAACTGACTCTTAATTTCATCTGTAACCGTGTTTAATGTGCGTTAAATATAGTGCCACCATTTTTAAACACCGATATTCGAAATTTCACTGTAAGCATGGTTTAACCATATTTTCATACGCTGTCTTTCTAGTAAACCTAAGGGATAAGAGCTTTCTGTGTCTTTATTTTTGGCCGCCCAAAAGCTGTAACTGTTACTGTCAACTTTGGTCATGACAGGGGCATGCAGCCGTTTTAAAGTCATGACTTTCGCATCGAAAGCCAGGGCTCTGTCTTTAACGCCAGAATGCTCTAGGATATTAAATTGGTCATCACGTACTTGGTTTTGTACCAGCACGTAATTAAGTTGTGTACCGAATTGACTGAGTAATTTATCTAATAAATCCACGCAATCTTTTCCAGAATCCATCACATTCCAATAGCAGATAGTAATGCCAAGTTCTTCGGCCAAGTCTAATACGCCCGATTCGTCTAACCAACGTGCTAAGGGCTGATGGGTTTGGGCCGCAAGATCAACCAGTATGCGTTGCTCCGGTTGTGCGCTCGCGGTTTCTATAATGGTATCTAAGCTTTCATAGTCATCGATAATCGTAGCGGCAGCATAGTCGCTATAAAAACGCAGTAAGGAGCCATGGGATTTGTCGGTATCAAAACCGATAAAAGGTAGCTCATGATCAATCATATATTGCGCTAATAAACGGGCAACCACGGACTTACCCACACCGCCTTTTTCTCCGCCTACAAAATGGATAGTACTCATAAGAACTCCGTAAAATTAAAAATGGATAGTTTCGTAGCTTGGGTTAGCGATAACGTTAGCGCAAGCTTGATAAAGATTGTCGGAATTGTAATACCTATAATTATTGACTTTGCTCAGTAACATCGCTTCCCTCTCGTTTGCCGCGCCGAGCACCGCAGGTTTTGTTGGGATTAGCCCGAAGGGGCGCGGCATGGATGCCGCGCGTAGGTAGGAGGGCAGGACGCCCTCTCTACCAACCCCCGACAAAACCGGAAATTGTCAATGTAGTTGTCGCCTCGGCTGTTAAAACTTATGCTACTTTTCTTGCCTGAATATCTATATCTTGGACATCAGCTTCTTTGGCTTTATCTGGATTAAGCTGAACCTTTTCGATTCTTTGCCAATTACGTGTACTTCC
>CAMDOP010000138.1 GCA_945903675.1 Crenothrix polyspora | reverse complement strand
CCAATAATCTCATAAGGGTTATAAGTAAAACCAACTGAAGGGTTGAATCTATCGAAAACATGCTTGCCAGACAAGGAAGCACTTGGGTTAACTGCCGATCCTGGATCATAATTATCCTCCGAGACATGGTTTAAATAATGCTGATTACTCAAACCATCATGATTGCTAATTGTCGTATAGTTGTATCTTCCAGAGGCGGTAATATGCAGGTTTTTGGTTGGACTAAAAGTATCCTCGGTAAAAAAGCTCCAAGTCGTCGTATCGCCTTTTAAAGAGACGCGGTTATCAACTTGGGAGCCTCCATCAGCAGCATCGTTGAAATATAGACCATTGTTAGTCGCTGTTGCAGCCGCACCACTGACTGTAGTTACACTGCCATTTGGATTTATATAGCCATATTGCCCAGATTGGTTAAAAGCGCTAACACTTTGATCATAAGCTCCGCCAAACAAAAATTGGTTGTTCATACCAAACAACTTATCTTCGATAATCGTTTGAGCTTGTGTACCCCAATTTTGTTGCTGGGTAGTACCTTGAGTCATAATGCCGTTACATTTTTCTGACGGCTCATCGCCACCGCCAGCTGGCGTAGCAGCTGCCTGAGCGATACACCTTAGATTTGGAAATGCTGTATTGGAGGCGTTTTCAGCAGTATTCAAAAGGCTATAACCATTTGAAGTTAAATAGCGCCTATTTATTCCGGAGGATCCAGTGGAGCTAGAGCCCAAATATGCTGCACCAAAAGCATCATCATTGATATCCCCATTTATACTGCCCGTATATATATCCCTGTAATAGCTATTTCCAGCCAACATAACTTTATTGTTAACTTGATATTTACCTTCCAGATTTAAGAATAGTGCTCTGTTCTTTGTAATATCAGGCGTTGTATAAACACTAGTATAATCCTGATTTAAATTATCAACTGTTTGTAAGCCATTACCAATTAAACTATTGTCGTTATAAGCAGCTGTTAATTTAACATCAGTCTTCTCGCCTTCCCAGCCAACTTTACCAAAAATCTGACGCACGTTGGAAGGGGAAGCCTTTCGCCATCCTTGGTCCTGATGATGATTTCCCGTCATAAACCAGTTCAAACCTCGTTCTTTATTATAGCCACCATGCTCGAACTCATAGGCATTACGTCCATAGGCGCCACCCAAACCCTGAACCGATGTACCAGGATTGCTTTTACCGTCTTTGGTTTCTATAGATAAAGCCCCGCCCAAGGTATTTCTGCCAAACAAAGGATTTGAGCCTGGCATCATGGCCATAGATTTAATAGCCGATTTGGGGATTAGATCCCAACTCACCACATCTCCAAAGGGTTGATTAAGCCTTACCCCATCCATGTACACTGAAATACCTTGCGGAGTACCTGACAAGGGCGAGGCAGTGAAGCCGCGATAGTTGATATCTGGCTGAAAGCCGTTACCTTGGGTATCGTTCACATAAACACTGCCCATTGATCGATTTAAAAAGTCACTAATATTAGCAGAGTTGGTTTTACTAATATCTTCAGCCGAAGCAGTTTGAACAGGCGCAGGAATTTTGTCTTTTGATTTACCTACACCATCCAGTGGAGTCGTTTCTATTACATCAATGGCAGGCAATTCGTATAGATCATTTTTTTTCGCATCTTCGGCACTAACTCCCTGAGCGGCCAATAAAGCTAAAGAAAAAAAATAAATTTGTTTTTTTATCATAGTAAAAATCTCTCGTTATATTCAACTAATCTCAAACAATCCTTATACAGGCTAATTAGCCGGCAATTGTTTAAGAATTACTTATGCAGCTTAGACAGTCATAGTTACACTAAAGGGTATTAGGCCATTATGAAATCTCTAAATAAAGTGCCGTACCAACATTATCAATGAAAAATTTACCTATTAATATAGGAAGAATTCCTGAATTTAAACAGTTGTATAAGCGGGACTTTTTCTACCGACATCATAATTTTGACTCATTGCAAGGCTAAACCTGAATGATTAGAAGCCATTGATGGCTATGGAGTTAACGACTATCTTGGTAATTAGTTGCATGTTTCTAGACTAGACCAGCGATTTTAATAGAACTTACAATATTATCGAGCTAGGCAATTCATAGCTCTGGATATCAACTGATTTTTATTAACCAATGTTACGCAGCCATTCAGCGATTTATAAAAAAACAAATAATGAGGTCGCTATCGCGACGATTTTTGTATCGGGTTATCGCACCCGAAGGCGAGATACTTTCTTTTGCTCCGCCAAAAGAAAGTATCCAAAGAAAAGGCGGCTCGATTGCCGCTTCTTCCTGCGCTCCTCGGTTTTGTCGGAGGTCGGTAGAGAGGGCTTCCTGCCCTCCTACCGTCGCGCGGCATCCATGCCACGCCCCTTCGGGCTAATCCCGACAAAACCTGCGGTGCTCAGCGCGGCAAACGAGAGTAAAACAACGTTACTGCATAACATCAGTTATTAAACAACATTAGCTATATTTAACAAATAGTTAGCACTACATCAAGCCAAAATCTTCTGCTATATGTGCAAGCTCAATCAAAGTATCAACTTGTAATTTTTTTCTAATTTGAGTGGCATAATTAGCAATTGTTTTGTAGCCCAAACAGAGCTCACCTGCAATTTTATGTACGCTCATACCTTGCGCCAACATTCTAAACACATCAAATTCACGTGGCGAAAATTGATGGATAATCGCTTGGTAATCACTATGGCTTTTTATTGAATTACTTATTTTTATCAATCCTTGTTCAATATAGCTTTGTCCCTGCATGATGGTGACTATAGCTTCAGTTAGAATTTCTGGGGCGCTATTTTTGGTGATATAACCTTTAGCTCCAGCATTTAAGGCCCGATCAACATAAACTCGTTGATGATAAACACTAAATACCAAAATTTTAGCATTACCATCTCTCTGAACAATTCGATGAATAGTTTCTAGGCCGCCAAGTCCTGGCATAGATAAATCCATCACTACTACATCGGGCTTTAGGTTCACGTACTGCCCAATAGCTTCTTCACCTCTTGATGCCTCGCTAATAACTTCAATGGATTCACTGGTCGCTAATAACATACGAAAACCAGCTCGAACCACAGCATGATCATCAACGAGAATGATTTTTATTTTTTCAGTCATGATAATGGAATCGATGCCGATAGAGTCATGCCCTTACCCATTTTTGACTGAATAGTAATATCTCCATTGAGTGATTTAATTCGCTCCTTTATCCCCAACAGACCAAACCCTTGGCTAATTTGATTGAGATCACAACCTTGCCCATCATCCTGAATTTTTAGACACAACAACGGCTTTGAATATTCTTGCAATTCCAAATCAATAGTGACCTGCTGAGCCCCAGAGTGTCGAATAACATTAGTTAAACATTCTTGTATGATCCTAAATACTTGAATGGCAATGATTTTATCGAGACCATCAACTTCATCATCACAGTTTATAATTAAGTTAAGTTCTGGATTGCGTTCTGACCAATGATTAACCATGTCTTCTATGGTCGCCTTTAATCCTAATTCGGTCAACATTAAAGGATGAAGTTGCTGCATCATTGAGCGCACCACAGTCATTAAATGATCACAAATAGTCGCGATAGACATAGAAATTCTACCTATATCAGCCTTGGGGTGCGCAACAGTAACCGCCATTACTTTAATAGCCGTCAGCGACTGCCCTAACTCATCATGCAGTTCTTGTGATAAGTGTTGGCGTTCATCTTCCTGTATGGCTAAGGAATGCTGAGTCAGGGCTCGATTTTCTTGCCTCGCTTTTTCAAGCTCTTGCATCATATGATTAACGGCTGATGCGATATTATCAAACTCTTCAACAGCGAATGCAGGAAGTTTATGTTGATAGTGGCCAGTCTCAATTTCACCTAGAGCACCAACAATTTCTCCTATGAAGATTAATGATTTTTTAAACACTAAATTGACGGCTACAAAAGTCAGTAGCGTCAATAATAAAATTGAAGCAAAAAAAGCTACACTTTCTTGCCAGACTTCAGTAATTTCATCTAATGGTTGGGCCTGAATGACTAAGATTAACAATTCACCCTGCTTAGTTTTTATTTGATATTCAACTTTAGGGTACTCACCCTGTACTAAGTGGATAAACCATGCAGGCGGCATATCCTCAGGGTTACTAGGCAGCTTTTCGCCAGCAAACTGAACCAAATGACCATTAGGTTTTTGAAGTTGAATATTCAGGTGCCGGGTTTGTTGTAAAGTACTGAAGTGCGATAAATCGTCTACTTGTTGAAATACGGGAGTGCTAGAGACACCTAAAGTAATGAGCTGTAATGCTAAATGTATTGAAGCATCGACTTCTTTATCAATGGACTGCCGAGCTTGCCAAATGACCATAGTCCCGCCTAATATCAATATGCACAGAGAAGATATTAAAATGCGATAAATAATTTGCTGACGTAGACTCATAGGGGGACGCTTAAAAAACAGCTATTATGAACCATTAACTTCAAAGCAGGATATAGGAAAAAATCTTTTTTATAACATCAACACAGATGCAAGAATTATCATGACAACTAACTGCCCTTGCTTTGATTTTAGCTCTGGTATTTCATTTATTGCCTAAATTCTTCAGAACTTAGAACCGTAAGTATTGACTTTATTTATTTGATTGAAGACTACAGTGATAAAATGGCGTTGTTAACTTAATTAATACAAAAACAAAGACAAAGACAATACTTGATCATTAGCAATGACTATTGCTGTCATGGATCAATAGATTGCAGTCCGATAATCAAATAATCACCCTTATCCTAATACCCTTATATATGACAAAAATCCCTACCGTCGGCTTTATCAGTTTAGGTTGCCCTAAAGCGCTAGTAGATAGCGAAAGAATATTAACTCAACTTCGTACAGAGGGTTATGACATATCACCCACCTATAAAAATGCCGATTTGGTAATTGTTAATACCTGCGGTTTTATTGATGCTGCTGTTGCTGAATCACTGGACAGTATCGGTGAGGCCTTAGCTGAAAATGGCAAGGTCATCGTAACCGGCTGCCTAGGTGCTAGAGAAGATGAAATCAGAGCGCGTCATCCTCAGGTATTAAAAGTCACTGGCGCACATGCTTTAGAAGAAGTTATTAATTCAGTACATGAGCATTTGCCGCCACGTCACGATCCTTTTACTAGCTTAGTACCGCCACAAGGCATCAAACTAACCCCAGATCATTATGCCTATTTAAAAATATCCGAAGGCTGTAATCATCGCTGTACCTTTTGCATAATCCCCTCCATGCGTGGTGACTTGGTCAGTAGGCCCATCGATGATGTCATGCTTGAAGCCGAACGTCTGGCTAATGCCGGCGTAAAAGAATTGTTGGTGGTTTCACAAGATACTAGCGCTTATGGCCTAGATTTAAAGTATCAAAGTCGGGATTGGAAAGGTCACTCAGTAAAAACACGTTTTTATGACTTAGCTGAAGCATTGGGTGATTTAGGTATCTGGGTGCGTATGCACTATGTCTATCCGTATCCGCATGTAGATGATGTTATTCCCTTAATGGCTGAAGGAAAAATATTACCTTACCTAGACATTCCCTTTCAACACGCAAATAGCCGCATTCTTAAATTAATGAAGCGCCCAGCGGCTAGCCAAAACAATTTGGAACGTATTAAAGCTTGGCGAGCAACCTGCCCTGACATTACCTTACGCAGTACTTTTATTGTGGGCTTTCCGGGTGAAACAGAACAAGAATTTGAACAATTACTAGACTTTATGAGCGAAGCACAACTTGATAGAGTGGGTTGTTTTGCTTATTCCCCAGTAAAAGGCGCTGTGGCAAATGATTTACCTGATTTAATTCCAGAAGACGTTAAACAAGAGCGCTTGTCACGATTCATGGCCCATCAAGCTGAAATAAGTGCTGCACGCTTACAAAAACGAGTAGGACGTATTGAAACCGTATTAATTGATGAGGTCGTCGAGGAAGGCGCTGTGGCAAGAAGTAAAGCTGATGCACCAGAAATTGATGGTCAAGTTTTTATTGATGGCGCTACACATCTAAAAGTAGGTGATTTTGTTGATGTAGAACTAGAAGAGGCTGACGACTATGACCTATGGGGGCGTTTGCTTTAGTATACAAAGAACATACTAATTATCCTTTAAAAACAAAAAACCCAGCACGAAGGCTGGGTTTTTAGGTCTTACAAAATTCTTAGTTTTATAGCGAAATAGAACTAGAAACTTTTTGCTTTGATCCATCTGGATCATCCATACAGCCAGATAAGCCAACAATCATAAGTGCTAGGGCTAAAAGTGCAAATATCTTTTTCATATTTATATCCTCCAAAGGGGTTTAAATTATTTTTATGTGCGCCAATTATAAAAAAGCACAGGCATTTTATATCATGACTACATCGATGATGCAATATTAAAAATTGCTTTAATCTTATCTGCTAATAACAACTACAAAGAATTGATATTCTCTGGTAAGTCAAAAGAAATAACATTCGCCTTCCAGTTTACGCTACCGATTGCCACCCAAGGCGCCAAAAAGTTCTTATGTAACTGATCAGGAACCCAATAAAATGGTGCCTCAATTTTTTTAAGCTGAATATGAAATACCGTATTATCTAAATTCAAATTTGTTTTATGACCCCAGAACGCCGTCACCTTCATAATAAACTTTTGCAAGCGCACATTATTAATGGTCGGAGTAACAGCAATATTAGCCCACATTGAATGCACGCGCCCCCAATTTGGAGCAAGTAATCGCCCTTGCTCATTAACAAATGGTAACCATTGTTCAACGCCATTCTTATCAGTATAGGTAATGGCTAAAATATGCTCGTAGCCAGCAAAATGATCATGCAGGTAAAGCGCATGTGGAGTAATCCCTAAAAAGGTCAGGGACACCATAATAAGGGCATTACTAGCCTCAGCAATCGATGCACTAATAGCATTACTCTTAAGACCTAAATCCAACCTATAAATAAGTCCATAATGAATGGTGCTATTAAGTTGTAACACAATAATAGCAATGAGTATTCGGGCCAATTTCCTGGAAAAGGCTTTTGGCTTTTTTATTGCAAAACATTCGAAAACGCGATGATACAAAGTATTATCTTGAAGTTCATGACTTACCACGCAATCCGAAGAACAAATAACTCGACTACGTGAGTCAGCAATAGCGCGATATTTTTTTACAGCAAAAAAATGAATGCCAGGTAAGCTTAAAAATAGCCCTACTGGGTACAGATAGCGCATTTTACGCAAAATTTGACTATAAGTATCAACACCCGAATAAATACGACCATTAACATCTAAGGCGTATAAATCCAGCAATAAACTCTCAGACGTTACAGCTTCCATAGCAGGATAATGACTGGCATAGGTTTGAGCACTCTTAAAGTCTATGCAATGAAAAATATCGAAATGATTAAGTATAAGTACAGTACGATTACATAGCGGGCATTGCTGATCAAAAAATACCGTTAATGTCGGCTCTTTAGCTTTTATTATCTTGGCTAATGCTCGCCACCAACTAAAAGGAACAAGTAGCACATAAAATATCAGCATCCCCATACCAAAAGGATATATATTCAATGATAAAGTAATTCCTAAATGTAATCCTAAGCCAACAATTAAATAAAAACTACGTAAATGGCGGTTCGAAAAGAAGAAAATGAAGCTAAATTGAAAAACCAAAATGGTATAGCCTATGATTTTTTCAAGTATCTCATTATTGAGCAGCAACGACATATCAATAGTTGACACATAATAAGGTTGCGTTGATGGCAGCCAAGACCCCAAACCATTGCGCCAGTGCTCGGCAAACATCTTATGGACAGACGAATCAAAATACAAAAAACCTAGGCAAATTAAAACAGGAATATAGTAAGCGAGGCTAGAGACTACAGGCTGAGCATAACTACTGTAATGCTTAAACGGTGCGCTTAGTTTATATCTAAGATTATCAATTGAAAA
>CAMDOP010000137.1 GCA_945903675.1 Crenothrix polyspora | reverse complement strand
AGGGAACAAAGGCCTTGCAATGTTACCTAATGCTCTAGGAGTTAGTGCTGACCCATCAGTAAATATTGCTCCTTTAGTTGCAAACGGTATCAAACGTTGTGTGTTTTTAACATAACTACTAAATGTAGTGTTCAAATCCTCCGCTGCTTCTTTACTGTCAAAGAAAGCACTAGTTCTTGCTTTTTGTAATGATACGTCAATACTATCAACCAGAGGATCTGCAGGGATTAATATACCCAATATTGTCCCCTTTGTGTCCACTACTACTTGAGTTACATGAGCAGTCGACTTTCCCAAAGGCACCCTAACTTGTGATCGACTTTTATTACTTACACTTATACTTTTACGCAATATATTTGTAACATTTTGGCTTGTTAACCGCTGAATATTGTTTCCGGATCCATTCAGATTACCATCTATAGGAGGATATCTATTACTAATATTATTTTTTAAATCTGATAATACATATGCCTGAGGATTAAGACCGAAAAATGGTGACCCTTTTGGTACAGCAGTAATTCCAGATTCACTTGACCCAAAAGCAACTCCATCTCGTGTCGGAGCAGTGAAATATTCGGGTACACTTACAATACTTCCTTGACTACTGGTTGGGTAAGTGGCAGCGTAAGGATTTGAAAAGATCTGATTATCATTAATTGATGTATATCTAAGTGTTAATCCATTGACTGTTATTCTATTGGCTCTTATTGTCTGTGGGGCCAAAAAACCATAACTTCCAGCAATTGCAATTCTCTCATCAGAACTGGCTGCTGGTTTGTATATATTCAATTCAATAGAATAAAAAGCTGTAGATACAACCCCAATCCCTCCGACCAAATTACCATTAAGATATAAAGGAAGCCCCCCCCTTTGACCAGAAAATCCCAGTGGCGATCGGCGCGGACCAATGCCCTGGACGACGTCACCTTGTTGTACTAAATCACCACAAGGCAATTGACTGAACTGAACTCCAAAAAGAGGGCCTGAAGGCACATTTAAGACACCAAGATTGAAATGTTCTTGAATAATTTGAGCCGCTGTATAACTTGAAAAAGCATTGCCTTTTGAAGAAGAAAGATACGCAGCAGTAATCGCTTTCGAGATTGCAGCCAAAGTTGCAGGGACCTGCGCTCCTTCAAGACCACCTCCAGCTCCTCCACCAATTCCTGACTTTTGTGTTGCTGGATTGACTCCAAATACCGCAAGAGTTCCTTGTGAACCCAATAATGGTTGCGGCGGCGGACGAGGCCCTGTAAATCGACCAGATTGAATAGTGGTCAGTATACCAACGCCAGGAGCAGTAGGAGGATCAGGATTGGCGGCAGCAGTACTTTGAAAAACACCCAAAACGTTTCCTACGCGATCGACTACTGCCACAGTTACAGCCTTGTTGTTACCTTTACTAGCTTCTTGAAATGCCTGCGCTATAATTGTATCAACATTTGCAGATGTCAGATAATTGCCAGTGTTCTTCGCCATAACCGCTTGGCAATGAAACACTATTAATGAAAATCCATACAATATCAATAGTAGCTTATTACTTTTCATCATCACCTATTTATTTTTTTCATCCTAACTTTTAACAATGCCATTTTTTATTGTACTTACTGAGTTAATTTTTTCCTGAATATCTTCCTATCATCTTATTTGAAAAGATGATCAAAGCTATACCATAACATAACCTAACCTAACAAATTCATCATATCTCAATCGCTACACACCTATCTAGATTCTTAATGTCTTTACTTAAACCCTGATACTTGCTTTTTAATACATTTTATTCTGGAATTATATATGGCTTGAAGCCATCAGGAATCAAGGATTTAAACTCAGCGATTATCTTGTTTTCACGTTTTTAGTGAACGCCTCAACTTCATTAACCAATAATTGATTATGCCAAGCCTTTACTTCCTCTTTCTTTGGCGTTAATGGCTTTCCATTCATTGTGAAATGAGGCTCAGAATGAAATGTATGGCATTTAAGACAAGTTGAATCCTCTGATCTATGGCATTCAATGCAATTCTTTTTGCCCTGTATATTCACATCCTCACTGAGTTCAGATTTATCAACGGCATGACAACTTAAGCATTCAAACGTTTGATGGGACTTATGCTTAAACTTGGCTTTTGGATACCAGGTCTTTGAGAATCGGGGCTTAATTATCTTCCAAGAAGCGAAATCATCATTAGGCTTTAACACTTCATGACACTCAGAACATACGCCCTTTTCAAAGACTAATTTTCCCATTTGCTTTGAATACTGATCTAAAGTCAGCTTTTCAGCATCAAAGTCTAACGCGCCCCTACTGATCGCTTTACCAGGGAGTTGACGTTTACTTTTCTCCTGATCATCGACCACCTCAATTCGTGTTCCTTTTGGACTATTTTTATAAAAACCCTGCAAGTAAGATAATATTTTATCGGCTTTCCCATGCGGCAATTCATTATCCGGTGACAATTCGTCAAATGTCGTTTTATGACATCTGTGACAATGCTCCTCGAACTTTATAGGCTGCATATAAGCGCCATTCGAATCTTGCTTATGACAGCTCCAACATTCCAGATTGGTAGTAACAGCACTCTTTCCTTGTGGCTCAAGAACGCCTAATTTAGAAAGATGATCTTTATGGGAAAACTTTAATCCAGAGTGTTCTTTTAGCTTATCCTTATCATCAATGTTTACACGAGTAACGACTGGAGAATCTTCCTCAAAATTAGAGGTTATAGACGCTTTAAATTCAGGGTGAGATTTTTTAAAACGATGATGCACATTTTCAATCTCAGCGTTTTTATAAACATCCTTTATATCAGCATGGCAATCTATACATTGCTCATCCCTATTACTCAAAATGAGATACTGATCAGCAATATGTTCTTTATGGCATGTTTCACATGACGGCAACCTGCTCTCTTCGGTATTGATTTTATCGCGATTTAAGTGATTTTTTATATCAGTGTGACATGTTTCACAAGCCTTATCAGGAATCGGGTCGAAGGCTTCTTCTGAATGGCAGGCATCACACTTATCGGCAATCTTGATATGATAACGACTAATAGGTCCAATACTCCATGATCTAACACTTGTAGCCCTCAGAAGTGGAAAATACGAATTTTCTAGGAAATTATTCAGCGACGGCACATAGATTGAAACTAATGGAATCAAAAAAAACAACACCAGACTAAGGCAAACCGCCACCCAAGACAACCGACGAAGCTTAAAAGTGCTGCCTGGACGTAACCTTTGAAACACGTTTCTCTTTAACTTTAGTTTTTCTATGCCTGCATTCGCTTGATTCTCATCAATAACCTCAAGAATTAAATCATATCCACTATCTAACTGATTGATGCGTAGATATACATTTGCAACTTTTATAATATCGCCAGATTTTATGACTGATTCTTGCTTTACACTACCATTAATTAAAATACCGCTACTACTAAGAGATTTTATGTGCAGTTTTTTAGCTTTATCACGAGAAATAACACAATGGTTTTGCGCGCAATTGATTCCTTGAATTATCAAATCATTATCAATGTTCCGACCAATACGCAACGTATCTTGATCAAAGCTTCGACTATCTTCACTATCCTGAAGATTAGTGTCATGGGACAAATGCTTTATAAGAAACTTCACAATATTCTCTTTTTGATTAATAATAAAAAACAGTAACTATATGGATGACGAGTGAGATAATAGCCGCCAATGAAAGAGGTACATGAAATAACAACCAAGTTTTAAGTTGGTTTTTATATCGACTATCAAGATTTAACTTGAGCAAGCAATTTTCTTTTTCATTAACAAAATCAAGTAGGTTGTTAAGCTTGTCTCCTGACAACCTATCGAAAGATAGATCAATTAATATTTTTGATAATTCCAGCCTATATAATTCATTAATACTTAAAGCACTTTCCATTAATTTTTTTTTAAATGTTTTGGGTGTTTTTTCTGAAGACCTTGCCTTAGAGACTTCACGAATCGAGAGTAATTGCGCACCAACTGACCTCAATTTTCGAACATCTTTCATAGTTATTCTTGCTTTGCTTTCATATCTATGGTCAATTGAATAAAGAATTACCTCATGCACCTGACTATCTATCTCATGAGCCAACGATAGCGCTACCATATCAATATCTCTTAACCTTTGACGTAAAGATTCTGGATTAGTACCTTTCATGTTTTTAACTAATAAAGCAGGCACCGTCAAGTAATAATACACGCCAAAAATACCGCTAACTATAGTGAAAACCATTAAAATATAAGCAACCGTATGGACATTCGCATCAAACTGAAAACCACAATGGAGTGTTGCTATAACCAGCAAAGAAAGCCCAAGATAAACATGTGCAGATAACCATGTATTTAAACTGAGTTTTGTATTCTGATAGCGGCGTTTGCGAACGCCAAACCAAGCCAACCATACCATAATCAAGGCAGCCACTGTTCCAAGCGTATAACCTAGCCATGAGGCACCACTAGGTGGCCCAACAGGTTGGTGTAATACGTACAAGATGATCGACAAACCGGAAAGTATTCCAGCCGCCTTGAGATACCTAAAATTATCTTTATTAATGAACGAACGATTCATTTCTTAATATACTTTGACTTTGAAGGAAATAATCTTTTAAGAGCCGCGGCGATCTTCACTTCTGCGCTCAAATAAATTTAACAAATTAATAGGACTACCTCGAACTGCGGCACCCGTAGGGCATGATTGCACACAAGCAGGTCCAGAACTTTGATTCACACAAAGGTCACATTTAACTGCTACTTTCTTTGCTTTTGGGTCATGATGACCGACTTCTTGGCCAGGTGCTCGCCCCTTGCCAAAAGCCAACCAAGAAAATAAGGAAAAGGGCTGTTGTGGCTCTGCAGCGACTAACTTGACTACCTCAAAAGGGCAGTTGGTTACACAGTTACCACAACCAATACACGTATCTGCATTTATTAAGATACTTCCATCTCCATTCCGACTAATGGCATCAGGAGGGCAATCAGTCATGCATCCAGGTTCATAACAATGCCTACAAGCCGATGCTATATGTATAGATGCAAAAGAGTCACCCTCTTTACGATTCAGGCGTGAAACTCCTCCATGTGTTTCTGCACAAGCCTTTTCACAATTATCACAGCCGACACAAATCGACTCATCGATTATCAAAACGTTGGTTCCATCGACAATATTGGAATTATGAAAAAAACCCATGACTTGACTAGACCTATTATCCGCATTCCTTTTATGTGCATCCAACAACATATCACGGGTGTGGTTTTCTGTCGCTTTTTCAATTGAAGGAAATTGAACAATAGTAGCCCTAAATAAAGCCCCATCAATTTTTATAAGCTCAGTGGTTCTGGTGGTAGATGCCTCACTTAATCGCCGACTATTCATTAGAATCTCATCAACCCCAAACCATTGCCCTGGAGAAATAAGATGTTCAACTTGGTTCTTTCCCCCAATATTTCGCGAGATAGCAACTGTTCCTGTTCGAACTAGATAGAGACAATCTGCATTACTATTTTCTTCATAGATAACCTGACCAGCTTTCATTTTTTGGGTTGACGTGCTAGAAGCCAAGTCATCAAAATCCATTTCATCTATGGTTTCTTGTATCTCATTTAATGGAAGCGTACTAATTACGGCACTAAAAATAACGCGACGGGTAAATAAATGATTAATTTTTTCTTTTATCGATTCTGTACTGGATAATATTTTTTGGGCCGTTCCAAAAGGTGTTTCGAGTAAAACAATATCTTCAGTAGCTATAACGTAGCCTGACCAAGCTAGGCCTCCAAATAAACTTTGAGCGCCCAACAATTGATCAGGTGCAAGAGTTATATCTGCATTAGCATCATAATAAGATCTATTTGAAAGCCATACAGATCCAGATAAAACCAATGAAACTGCGTTAGCGTAATCTCCCGGTTTACATAACACATCCCCTTTCTTGAAGAACTTTATCGTGCTGGCACGTATAAATTCTCGAAGATTAAGCATTGAGACGTCACTCATTAACCCCAAATTGGCTCTAATTTTTTCCAGCTCTTCCTTTACACTTGTAAAGCCAGGAAGATCACTCAAAACTTTCTGAACTAATTCTTGATCAGCAGGATCAATGTGCCTACCTTCAATAAATTCTATAACCTCGTATCCCTGATTCATTGCCTCTTTAATAAGCGGGCAACCAGCTAAAGCCCCAACAACGTACAAGCCTGCTCTGGTACTTTGATAGCCCTCCCCTATTAATGGAAATGCTGTTTCATCTTGATTCGGAAATCCGACGCCTAATGAATCTAAAAGCCTTCTCTGTGGCATAGCTCCCGCACGGATAATAATCTTATCTGTCAGGATTGAAACATTGCCCACAGGAGATTCAACGACCAACTCCGCAGCAAAAGATAACTCATCACCTAACCCAGCATTTATAGCAGCAGGCGCGCCCTCATAAACACATTCAATTTCCTGGTTTTGAATAGCACGAAGAATAGCGCTAGAATTGCGCCCCTTTGCGCGATCGAAAGAATTTCGGCGATTAATAATCGTAACCTTATTCTGTTTACTCAAAGCGAGAGCATCTTCAATAGCCGAGTCACCTGCTCCAATAAGGGTTATATGTTTATTTTTTATGAGTGATGCATCGTCAAGTTTATAATTGACGATTGGATTTTCTTCTCCTGGAATTCCTAGCTTGCGAATATTCCCCATTGTTCCAATGGCAAGGACAACTGTAGCCGCTTGAATCTCTTCTCCTGAACTTAGTTTTATAAGAAAAGCCCCTACGTCCCCCTCAATACTCTTAAGTGTTGCATTAAATTTTATATTAATCTTTAGCTTCGTGATGTCATCTTGCCATTCTTCCAGAACCTCTTCTCGAGTTCCTTCTTTAAACCCAACAGAACTCCGTAAAGGCATCTGCTCAGGCTCATTCATGACATGCTTGCCTTTTTGGTACCAGAAGTTAATTGTATTTGATATCTCTCCTGTTCCTTCAAGCAAAATATGAGATACGCCTAACTCAGCAGCACGACCAGCCGCACTGAGACCTGCAGGACCAGACCCAATGATTGCGACTTTATATTTCTCGACATTACTGAGCATATTGATTTCCATTAAATAAAATTAAAAGCTACTATCTTTAATCAATTGATGAATCGACAAGGCGACTTTATTTTTGTTTAATTTCAATAGTTCTTATATGCGTCTTATAAGCCATATTTAAAATCATACAAACCACTTGTTATTAATATTCTTTATAATCGTTCAATTAACCTATTTTGTAGACAAAGACAAAAGTGATTCCTTAAAAAGCTCAGGCCTATAGGTATCCAAACTAATTGTTGAACTGCGCAACAAGTTCATATCATTAGTAGTTATCACATTGTCACCAAGTGACTGAAGTGTTGCGCTAATAGCTTCTATTGCCATTACAACCTGCTCAGCACTCGCATAACTATAATAATCATTTTCACTACTTCGATTGATTATCACAGATAAAAGACGCTTAAGATCGGCAATGGTAAACACTTGCTCTTTAATATGAGCATCAAGACTCTGTAGCTCTTTAATGAGATTACTTAAATGATCATGCATACTTCTTGCATCTTTTTCACTAGCTTCATGCATAGCTATAATTTGCTTTCTAAATGCGTCACCTTTTTCTTTAGAAATTAAATCTGCAATTATTGCAGACATTACCAGACCTGAATCATTAAACCTTACAACACCAGGACCTATTTTGCCTGATAGTTGTCTTGACTCCCAAACTAATTTACTGGATGACTTTTTGCTCTCATTGCTCGGACGAGTTTCACTTGTAGCATTACTTTGTTCATCTGTAGAATGGTGACAAGCTTGACAATCATAATATGAAAGCTCAGGCATAAGCCCACTGGATTGATGTTTTTTATTAAGATAGAGTTCCAGAATTCTTTCAGATGCTTTTAGTTGACCTGTCGCCCATACCAAAACATGAGATGCCGCAACTTTTCTTCTTATATAATCCGCGTCTACCTGATAATGCTTATACACTTCAGTGAAAGTATCAAGCTCAAAACTGATTCTCGGATG
>CAMDOP010000136.1 GCA_945903675.1 Crenothrix polyspora | reverse complement strand
GCTTGGTTAGGCTGGAAATATTTAGCTATAATCATCCTATTATCATCATTAGTAGGCGCTACGATTGGCGTCATCTTAATTGTTTTTAATAAACACCATCACAGCAAGCCTATTCCTTTTGGACCTTATTTAGCGAGTGCCGGTTGGATAGCTTTATTATGGGGCAGCGACCTTAATCATCTTTATTTAACCTACTCAGGCTTGTAATCCATGTTAAAGATTGGACTTACTGGCGGCATAGGTTGCGGAAAAACAACGGTATCAAAGCTGTTCGAACAATTAAACATACCCATTATTGACGCTGACACCATCGCTCACCAATTAGTCGAAATCGGAAAACCTGCACTTAGCGAAATAGTGTTAGCATTTGGCTCAGATATTATGAATATAGATGGTTCGTTAAATAGGAAAAAGCTTAGCCAACTCATTTTTTCGGATAGCCTACAAAAACAAAAGCTAGAAGCCATATTGCATCCTAAAATTTATCAAGCTATACAAACAGCCGTTGAAGCACTAGACTCGGCTTACTGCATCATTAGCATTCCTTTATTATTTGAAACTAACATGATCGCCTTGGTCGATAGAATACTTGTGATTGATTGTCCTGTAGAAAGCCAAATCGAGCGCGTACAAAAAAGAGATGGCCTGCCATTGGCACAAATACAAGCCATTATTGATAGCCAAGTATCCCGAACTTACCGAAGAACGCATACTCAGGATCTCATCGATACTTCAATAGCCAACGACAAACTTGCAGAAACTGTTAAAAGACTGCACAATTCTTACCTTTCGTTAAGCGCCAGCCAGGATAAAACTGTTTGTGAATAACACTATTACTTATGAATTCCCACTCAACGAACGCATCCGTGTTTTCATAAGACTTGAACAACTATTCAAACAATTCTTTCTGTTATCAGTAGGGGAAAGTGTTGCTGAAAAACGCGCAGCCATTACTGTCATACTTGACTTAATGATTCTATTTAAACGTAATGATTTAAAATCAGAACTTTTAAAAGAGCTAGATCGCCAAGCCAGCAATCTTAATAAAATAGCCAACAACAAAGGTGTTGATAGGGATAGATTACAAGAAATCCTAGCCCAACTGGCTAAAATAAATGAAAAGCTCTATGCCATAACTGGAAAAATAGGCGGCCATATCTTACAAAGCCACTTATTTCAAAGCATCGCTCAACGTAGCTCTATACCAGGCGGCACCTATTCTTTTGATTTACCCGAATACCATCACTGGCTAGAACAAGACGAATCTATACGGATGAAAGATCTATTGCATTGGAGTAGCTCTTTTACTGACATCTATGCTGCAATTGAGTTTATACTTGATTTCATACGCAATAGTCGCTCAGCTAGCAATGAAATAGCCAAAGCAGGTTTTTTTCAGCTACCACTAGATCAAAGCCAAGCTTTTCAGCTTATCAAAATAGACCTAGACACATCATTACCTTATTTTGCCGAAATCAGTGGCGGAAAACACCGTTGCACCATTCGATTTATGGAGCCGTCTATTGACGACAGACGCCCCATCCAAACTGTAAATGACATTCCTTTCAAGTTAACGTGCTGTTTATTCTAATGTCACTTATCAATTCACCGCTAATCGTAAAATGTCCCACCTGTAAAAAATCTGTGCACTGGGTAGCCGAACAGATTTTTAAGCCTTTTTGTTGTGAACGCTGCAAATTGATAGATTTAGGTGAATGGGCCATGGAAGAAAAAAGAATTCCTGGGGAAGATTTAGATGAGCATATAGATGAATTTGATGAGACCCAATACCATTAACCCTGTAGATTGATGGTATTTTCACTCGCCATTGTTGCCGAAACTAGCTTGCTTAAAACAACAAACCAACAATATATTATTGCAACAAAGCATCTAGCTTCTTTGCTTGCTCTAAGGCATATAAATCATCAAATCCGCCTACATGAAGGTCGCCAATGTAAATTTGAGGAACGGTTCGGCGCTTAGTCTTTTGCATCATTTCTTCTCTCATGCCTGCTTTAGCATCAACATTAATTTCGGTATAAGTCGCCTGTTTTTTATCAAGCAAGCGTTTAGCCATAACGCAATAAGGACAACGATCGGCAGTATAAATCAGTATCTCTGACATGTTTTATTGTTATTTGTTAATATAAAGATACAAGATTAAAGGCTAAAGGCTAAAGGCACAAGGAAAAAGGCTAAGGGCAAAAGCCCAAAGGTACAAGTTTAATTTATACCTAACCTCAGCATTTACTCTTTCGCCCTTAGCCCTTAGCCCTTATTCGACCTTCGCCTTTTTTCGAGAATTTAAATAATGAGTAATTTACCAAGCCATTTAAAATATGCCGCCTCTCATGAATGGGCCAATTTAGAAGAAGACAATATCGTTCGTATTGGCATCACAGATTTTGCACAAGAAGAACTGGGTGACTTAGTTTATATTGAATTACCTGAACTAGGTCGGCATGTTGCAGCACAAGAACAATGTGCAGTCGTTGAATCAGTAAAAACAGCCTCAGACTTATATAGCCCAGTTTCTGGAGAAATAGTTGCCGTCAATGACAGTTTGAATGATGAACCCGAACAAATAAACGATAGTCCCTATGAGTCTTGGATTTTTTGCGTCAAAGCTGATGATTTATCAGATCTTAAGCCTTTACTAGACGCTGAAGCTTATCAACAACTTATTAATCAATAAGGCGATGACATCGAACTTAAATATTAGCGGTGTAACATAAGCTTTTTTCCCTTAATTGATAATGAGCTAAATCATGGCAAATCCAAATGCAAAGGGCGTTAAACGCCTCATCAACGCGTGTTTCTTTTCTGTTGCGGGCTTTAAAGCAACATGGACGCACGAAGAGGCTTTCAGACAGGAAGTGATACTGTTTATAATCACAACACCTCTAGCCTTCTGGCTTGGACAAACTACAATTGAAAAACTATTATTAATCGGCAGCATAGTATTGGTTATGATAGTTGAACTATTAAATTCAGCAGTGGAAGCGGTCGTTGACCGTGTCGGTTTTGAGCATCATGAGTTATCGGGCAGAGCTAAAGATATTGGTTCCGCAGCTGTTATGATGTCGTTAGCTTGGGCAGCATTGACCTGGGCATTAATTTTACTTTAAAGAGGACGTTCAATGAGTGCATTAATATGTGGATCTATGGCATACGACACTATCATGGTGTTTCATGATAAATTTAAACACCATATCTTGCCGGAAAAAGTTCATATCTTAAATGTGTCTTTTTTAGTCCCCATATTACGCCGTGAATACGGCGGTTGCGCTGGTAATATTGCTTACAATTTAAATTTATTGGGTGAAGAGGCCTTAACCATGGCTGTAGTCGGCCATGATTTTGCGCCTTACAGCCAATGGATGAATCTGAACGGCTTATCGAGTGAATTTATTCATATCTTAGATAATGAATATACCGGCCAAGCCTATATCACCACCGATGAAGACGGCAATCAGATTACCGCCTTTCATCCCGGAGCGATGAGCTACTCGCATTTGAATGCCATCCCCACTGACAAAGACATTAGCATCGGCATAGTTTCACCTGATGGTAAAGAAGGCATGCAATTACATGCCGAACAATTTGCAGAGTTGGATATTCCTTTTATCTTCGATCCCGGCCAAGGCATGCCCATGTTTAATGGCGCAGAATTACTAACCTTGGTTGATCAAGCGACATGGATAACCTTAAATGACTATGAATCTGAGCTCATGCAAGAACGCACAGGCTTAACCTTAGAGCAGATTGCAGAGCGCGTAGAAGCCTTAATTATTACTTTAGGATCTAAAGGCTCTAAAATTTACACACAAGGTGAATGCATCAGCATACCTGCTGCCAAACCTAGTGCCATATTGGATCCTACTGGCTGTGGCGATGCTTATCGTGCCGGCTTACTTTATGGTTTAATGAACGAATTAGATTGGGAAGTCACTGGTCGAATCGCGTCATTATTAGGTGCTATCAAAATAGAACATCATGGCACACAAAACCATCAACTTAATTTCACCGACTTTAAACAACGTTTTCATGAAAACTTTGGCTATACATTTTAAGACCCTAAATAGCTCATGCTAACTAATACACAACAACTTCTAGATCTTATGGCAAGACTGCGTCGCCCAGAAGACGGCTGCGCATGGGATATCAAGCAAAGCTTTAGCAGCCTGATTCCTTATTTGATCGAAGAAGCCTACGAAGTCGTCGATGCCATAGAACGCAATGACTTAGATGATTTACGAGCAGAGTTAGGCGATCTACTCTTACAAGTTGTTTTCCACTCACAGATTGCCGAAGAACAGGGCTTGTTTAACTTTGAACAAGTGTCCGCCGGTATCTGTGAAAAACTGGTACGAAGGCATCCCCATGTGTTTTCAGATGCGGTTTTTAATACCGATGCTGAACGCCATCAAGCGTGGGAACAAGCCAAAGCCGACGAACGTCAAGAGAAAAACAAAACAGCCGTAAAAACCAGCGTACTCTCAGGTGTTGCCGGCAATCTTCCTGCGTTAATCGAATGCGAAAAAATACAAGATAGAGCCGCACAACATGGCTTTGACTGGCCCGATCTGCCTCCGGTTTTTGCTAAGGTGTTAGAAGAATTAGACGAAGTCAAAGAAGCCTTGGAATCGGGTGATCAAGCGCATATCCAAGAAGAAGTGGGTGATTTATTACTCATTGCTGTCAATCTAGCTAGGCATTTAAACGTTAACCCTGAAATTGCGCTCAAAGAAAGTACTAAGAAGTTTTCCAAACGCTTTCACTATATCGAGCAACAGGTTGAAGCGTCTGGGAGGCAACTACTTGATTGTGAACTCATGGAGCTTGATGCTTTTTGGCATGAGGCCAAGATTAGTTTAAAAAACAAAGTTGTATAAACTGTAACACTTTGACCTTAATACTATATTATTACCACTCTCTGCATCACCGCCCACAGTTAATTATTATGAGTGGCTGAAGTAAAACAGCTTTAGCTGTTTTAAAAAACAATAGCTAAAGCTATTGCACTCCAGTTTTTACAGTTTTCGCTTAACCATTTTAAAACTCGGCATGTATAAGCTACAAAAGCGTAGCCTTAATGCAGCACCTACATAAACAATAAGATTTAAGAGCACTTAAGACTGATGAGTAACGAATATAATGCGGCGGCGATAGAAGTTTTAAGTGGCTTAGAGCCCGTACGAAAACGCCCCGGCATGTACACTGACACCACCCGACCAAATCATCTAGTCCAAGAGGTGGTGGATAATAGTGTCGATGAGGCCATGGCTGGCCACGCAAAGTCTATCGAAGTGATCTTGTATAAAGATGGTTCCGTATTAGTCAGCGATGATGGTCGCGGCATGCCTGTTGATATCCACCCTGAACAAGGCATCCCCGGTGTTGAGGTTATCTTAACGCAGCTACATGCCGGCGGTAAATTTTCTAATAAAAACTACCAGTTCTCCGGCGGCTTGCATGGCGTTGGGGTCTCGGTAGTTAATGCTTTGTCAGCAAAATTAGAAATTGAAGTGAAGCGTAACGGTAAAATCTATCGTATGGATTATGCCTATGGTGAAAAGCAAACCGAACTCACAGAAACAGGAACCGTCGGTCGTAACAATACCGGAACCTCGGTTAAATTTTGGCCTAATGAAAAATACTTCGATTCCAATAAAATCTCGGTTGGCAAACTCAAACATGTATTACGTGCCAAGGCCGTTTTATGCCCCGGCTTAAAAATCACCTTAAACGTTGATCAAACCGAAGAAAACTATGTTTGGTGTTACCAAGATGGCCTTAAAGAATATTTACTCGATCGCATAGGCGAAATTGAATTCTTTCCAGAACAGCCCTTTATGGGCAATATGGCCGCAAATCATGAAGCCGTAGAATGGGGCATCGTGTGGGCCTTTGAAAATCCGCCTGAAATTCTTAACGAAAGTTACGTTAACCTAGTACCTACCGCCCAAGGCGGAACTCATGTTAATGGCATGCGCGCAGGCCTGACCGAAGCCATGCGTGAATTTTGTGACATCAGAAATATTCTTCCGCGCGGCGTTAAAGTAGCACCTGAAGATGTCTGGGAGAACTGCCATTTTGTGCTATCCGTCAAGCTAGAAGATCCGCAGTTTTCTGGTCAAACCAAAGAACGACTTAGCTCTAGGGAATGCGTTGCTTTTGTGTCTGGCGTAGCCAAAGACACCTTTAGCCTGTGGTTGAATCAAAATCCCGCAGAAGGCGAAAAAATTGCCGACATCATTATTTCCAGTGCACAAAAGAGACTGCGTTCTAATAAGAAAATTATCCGTAAACGTCTGACCTCAGGCCCTGCTTTACCCGGAAAACTAGCTGATTGTTCGGCACAAGATATCGCCAGAACAGAATTATTCTTAGTAGAAGGAGATTCTGCAGGAGGCTCTGCTAAACAAGCGCGTGAACGCGACTTTCAAGCGATTATGCCGTTGCGCGGTAAGATTCTAAATACTTGGGAAGTAGAATCCAGTCAAGTCATGGCTTCACAAGAAGTTCACGACATTGCCGTCGCTTTAGGCATAGAACCCGGCTCTACCGACTTACAGCATTTGCGTTATGGTAAAGTCTGTATTTTGGCGGACGCTGATTCTGACGGCAATCACATTGCCACCTTGATTTGTGCCCTATTTTTTCAACACTTTAATGAATTAGTCAAACAAGGTCATGTCTTTGTGGCCATGCCGCCCTTATACCGTATTGATGTAGGCAAACGCGTGTTTTATGCGCTGGATGAATCTGAACGCCAAGGCGTTTTAGATAGAATTAAAGCCGAAAAATTAAAAGGCCAAATTAATGTGCAACGCTTTAAAGGCTTGGGTGAAATGAATCCCAGCCAATTACGCGAAACCACCATGAATCCAGACACGCGAAGATTAGTGCAATTAACCATAGAAGAAAATGATGATACTAGCGCACAACTGGATTTATTATTAGCCAAAAAACGTTCACCTGACCGTAAACATTGGTTAGAAACCAAAGGTAATTTAGCTGATATTGCTTAATAAAAAGATCTCGTGAATGACTTTATGTAAAGCTTTGCTGGCTCAGCTATTAGGCTTACTAATAGCTATCGGTATAAACCCTCTTTTGCCGCTGTACTATTCAAGCTGGGTAACACTGTTAATATTACAAAGTAGCTGCGCAATGCTTAGCTCTACTCTATTACAGCAACCACGCTGGTGGCTTGTTATTCATTTACTGTTTTTACCCAGTGCTGCGGCTCTGCTTAGCTTACAACTCGCTGCACACTGGTATCTTTTAATACTCGTCGTATTAATCCTAGTCTTTTGGGGTACCGTTATAGGTGACGTACCCTTATTTTTGTCCTCAAACCCTGTCGTAGATACCGTTAGTCAACTTATTACCCAAGAATCAGCCCAGTATTTTGCAGAGCTAGGTGCCGGCATAGGTACTGTTACTGTCCCTCTAGCAAAGCAGCATCCCCAATTAATTATCAACGCTTGGGAACGAGCTCCCATACCTTGGGTCATTAATATCTGGCGTAGCCGTCATTATGCAAATAGTCACTGCTATCGCAACAGTCTCTGGAGTTGCGACTTTAGTCAATACGATGTGATCTTTGCTTTCCTTTCTCCGGCCATCATGCCTGAACTCGGCGCCAAACTAAAAACGGCAATGAAACCTGGAAGTCTATTGGTATCCTCATCTTTTGCTATACCCGATTGGCAACCGGAGGCGATTAAGCAGCTTAATGATATGGCTAAAACCCAGCTATATTGTTACCGCATAGCTTAATTTCATTGGCTTTAGGTGAATATTAATGGATCAGATTTCTAATTACCCATTATGATTCACGCAAAGCCTAACTTTAGTTATGAAAACGACTAACTCTATTTTTAGTTGAGACAATATCAGCGACTTTATTGTGTAGCGAGTGGACAAAGAACCCTTAAATCTGGCATCATGCGACCTCAAGATACCTCGTACTCCACAAGGTTGAGACCTAGATTAGGTAATAAACATGACTATGCTTCCACCCTGCCCTGTCTGTGGCTCTGAATTCACCTACGAAGACGGTGA
>CAMDOP010000135.1 GCA_945903675.1 Crenothrix polyspora | reverse complement strand
GGGCGTAAGCTTATTAATGGCCTACATTTTAAATAACTGACGTTACGCAGTAACATCGTTTTACTCTCGTTTGCCGCGCCGAGCACCGCAGGTTTTGTTGGGATTAGCCCGAAGGGGCGCGGCATGGATGCCGCGCGGCGGTAGGAGGGCAGGAAGCCCTCTCTACCGCCCCCCCGACAAAACCGAGAAGCGCAGGAAGAAGCGGCAATCGAGCCGCCTTTTCTTTGGATACTTTCTTTTGGCGGCACAAAAGAAAGTATTTCGCCTTCGGGTGCGATTACCCGATTAAAACAACCGTCGCGATAGCGACCTCATTATTGTTTTTTTAAATCGTTGTGATTGCGTACCATCACTTATTAAGCTTTGAAAATATAACTTATTACGTTATTTCCATTCCTAAATGACGGCAATCGTATACAATAATTCATGCAAAAAAACACATCTCTTAGTGCCAATCTCTTTAGCGACTTATCAGCTCATGATAGCGAGCAAATTAGGCGCGCCTTAACCATAGTCACGCGTATTCCTGACGACCCAGACTATAATCGTCCGACAGGGCTTGATGTGGCCATTGTTTTGAAAGATTACCATGTCGACATTAATACCCTCATAGCCGCCTTATTAAGTGACCCTCGCCTTGCAAAACTATGCTCAGATGCTGAGATCAAAGCACAGTTCGGTGATGTCGTTGCCACTCTAGTCAAAGATGTTAATTGGTTAAATAAATTAACGGTTTATACCCAAGCCATGGCTAATAAGCCCAATCAGACTGAAACCTTGAGGCGGATGCTCTTATCCATGACTCAAGATGTCCGAGCGGTACTCATTAAATTAGCTTATCGTATCTATAGACTGAGACTTTTACCCAAAGAATCTTATGAAATTCGCCATTTTATCTCACAAGAAACCCTAGATATTTATGCCCCTATTGCCAATCGCTTAGGCATACATCAATTCAAGTGGGAATTAGAAGACATGGCTTTTCGGTATCTAGAGCCAGAAGCCTATAAACAAATTGCTAAATCCCTTGCCAATAAACGCGTACAACGGGAAAACTGTGTTAATAGCTTTATTGAGCTATTACAAAAACAACTAAAAGACGAAAACATCAATAGCCTTTGTTACGGTAGACCCAAGCATATTTACAGTATCTGGAAAAAGATGCAGCGTAAACAACTGACCATAGATGAATTGTATGACTTACTGGCTGTAAGAGTGATTGTTGATAATTTAACCCAGTGTTATACGGTATTGGGTATCGTTCATAGTTTATGGCAATACATCCCTAAAGAATTTGATGACTATATCGCTAACCCCAAAGAAAACGGCTATCAGTCTTTACATACCGTCATTTTAGACCCAGATGGGAATCGTATTGAAGTACAAATACGCACCCAAGATATGCACGATTATGCCGAATTAGGTGTTGCCGCCCATTGGGCTTATAAAGAAGGCGGTAAACAGTCAGCTGCCATGGAAAAAAGCGTAGCAACCTTACGAAAACTCCTAGAAGAAAAACAAACGGATGAAGTGTTAAGTGATGATTTTCGTAGCGAGTTATTTAATGACAGAGTTTATAGTTTAACGCCAGCTGGTAAATTGATAGATTTAGTCAAAGGCTCAACGCCCTTAGACTTTGCTTATGCAGTGCATACAGAAGTTGGTCATCGTTGCCGTGGTGCAAAAATCAACGGTAAGATCGTACCGCTAACTTATCAACTAAAATCAGGAGAGCAAGTAGAAATTCTCACCGCCAAAGAAAGTGCTCCTAATCATAATTGGATAAATCCAAGCTTAGGTTATTTGAAAACCTCACGCGCCATTAGTAAAGTAAAAAGCTGGTTTAAAAATCAACAGCAAACAGAAAACATCCTACGAGGCCGAGCGATTCTAGATAAGGAAAGCCAACGCCTAGGTTTAAAAGCTTTAAACATGGTCGATATGCTGAGTCATTTTAAACAACCCGATACCGACTCCTTACTTGAAGCCATAGGCCGCAGTGATATTAATAGTAGGCAACTGGCTGGCTTCTTAAAAGTCCCCGAGTTAGAAGAACTACCCTTCAACATGCGAGCTAAAAAGACTTTTACAAAGTCAGCCGTATCAGTTGAGGGTATCGATAATGTGCAAACATCTTTTGCTCATTGTTGTGAGCCCGTATCCGGCGAGGATATTATTGGTTATATTTCCCATCATAAAGGCATTACCGTTCATCGTAGCAATTGCAAAAATATTAAAGAACTGAGTTTAGAAAAACAAGCTCAGCTTATTTCTGTATCTTGGGGCGATAAAAAAACCAGCCATGCTGTTCCAATTGTTATTAACGCCTTTAATGCCCAAAACTTATTACATAATGTCTCCCAAATGCTTACGCTAGCGAAGATTCATATTTTTAATGCGGCCTTAGAAACCCAAACTGATTTGTCAGCGACTTTAAATTTAACGCTGCAAATAGAAAACACCAATCAATTAGCTCAAATTTTAAGTAAGATAAGTTGCCTACCTAATATCATCGATGTTAAACGTAAAACTTAACACCCCATGCCTTTCGCCTTTAACTTTTAACCTTACTCCATGTCACAACAAACACCAAAACGTCTTATCCTAGTTGACGGTTCGTCTTTCTTATTTCGTGCTTATCATGGCGTGCCACCGCTTACCAATGCTCAAGGCGAACCGACTAATGCTATTTATGGCGTATCCAATATGCTGCGTAGACTGATTACTGATTATCAAAGCGATTATGTCACTGTGGTTTTTGATGCGCCAGGCAAAACCTTTCGCAATGATCTGTACCAGGACTATAAAGCCCATAGACCCCCTATGCCTGATGATTTACGCGTACAAATCGAGCCTTTACATCACTTGATTCGAGCTATGGGTTTACCTTTAATTATGGAAGCCGATGTGGAAGCAGATGACGTATTAGGTGCTTTAGCCCAATATGCGGCTTTACAAGGTTTTAACGTCGTTATCTCAACGGGAGATAAAGACATGGCTCAGTTAGTCACCGAGCAGATCACCCTAGAAAACACCATGACCAATACTCGCATGGATATTCAAGGTGTAATTGATAAGTTTGGCGTTAAGCCAGAACAGATTATTGATTATCTGGCCTTAATGGGTGATACCAGCGACAACATCCCTGGCATACCTAAAGTCGGGCCTAAAACAGCGGCGAAATGGCTGCAACAGTATGAAACCTTAGAAAACTTAGTCGCTAATGCGGGTGAAATTAGCGGAAAAATTGGCGAGAACTTACGCGCACATTTAGAGTTGCTGCCCTTAGCTAAGCAATTAACGACCATCAAATGTGATCTTAATCTGCCCTATACCATGGAGGATTTAAAACGCCAGCCTACAGACTTGTCGGAACTAAAAAGCCTGGTTTCAGCTTTGGGTTTTTCATCATGGTTAAAAGCACTCGACAATCAAGTGGCAACCGTGATTATTGAAGAGCCGACTATCGTCGTTGATATAGAATGCCACTATGAAACCATACTAACTGAACAGCATTTTAAACAATGGCTGACTCGCTTAGAGCAAGCCGATTTATTTGCTTTCGATACCGAAACCACCAGCTTAGATTATAGTTTAGCTCAAATCGTAGGTGTATCGTTTGCCGTAACTCCAGGCAGCCCAGCTTACGTACCCTTAGCTCATGATTATCTAGGTGTTCCTAGTCAACTTAATCGCAATGATGTTTTAGAACAGCTACGTCCGCTACTGGAAAATCCACTCAAAGCGAAATTAGGCCAGAATCTCAAATATGATAGCCATGTATTAAGTAATCATGGCATCAATCTGCAAGGCATCGCTCACGACACCATGTTGGAATCTTACATAGTGAACAGCACAGCCACTAAACATAATATGGATGATCTTGCTAAGACTTATCTAGGTGTTACTACGATTCATTATGAAGATGTAGCTGGTAAAGGTGTAAAACAAATCCCCTTTCAGCAAGTCCCTATAGAACAGGCGGCGCCTTATGCGGCTGAAGATGCGGACATTACTTTACGTTTACATCAAGTCTTAATGGCTAAGCTCCAACAAACACCGAGTTTATTAGCCTTATACACTGACCTTGAAATTCCTCTTATCAGCGTACTCAGCCGTATAGAAAGTCAGGGCGTACTCATTGATAGTGATATGCTCGCGCAGCAAAGTTTTGAACTCACTAATCATATCAACTTGCTTGAACAACAAGCACATGATTTAGCCGGTCGCGTTTTTAACTTAGGCTCACCTAAACAAATTCAAGAAATTCTATACGATGAGCAAAAACTGCCCATTTTAAAGAAAACTCCTAAAGGCCAACCCTCTACCGAAGAATCGGTATTACAAGAATTAGCGCTCAATTATCCATTGCCTAAGCTGATTTTAGAGCATCGTAGTTTAAGTAAGCTTAAATCTACCTATACCGACAAGCTGCCACAACAAGTTGACCGTCTATCAGGTCGCATACATACGTCTTACCATCAAGCTGTTGCGGCTACCGGCAGACTGTCATCGTCTAACCCTAATTTGCAAAATATTCCTATTCGTAGTGCAGAGGGTAGAAAAATAAGACAAGCCTTTATTGCCTCACCAGGCTATAAAATAGTCGCCGCCGATTATTCACAAATTGAATTACGCATCATGGCGCATTTGTCAGCCGACGAAGGTTTACTTAAGGCTTTTAGTGCAGGTCTTGATGTACATACAGCAACGGCAGCAGAAGTCTTTGGTGTGGCGCTAGATCAAGTGACTACCGATTTACGTCGTTCGGCAAAAGCTATTAACTTCGGACTTATATACGGCATGTCAGCTTTTGGTTTAGCACAGCAACTCGGCTTATCACGCAGCCAAGCCCAATCCTATATCGATTTATATTTTACCCGCTATCCGGGTGTGAAAAATTATATGGAGACCATTAGAGAGCTAGCACACGAACAAGGTTATGTAGAAACACTGTTTGGTCGTCGCTTATATTTACCAGAAATAGCTTCACGTAATGCCGCACGCAGACAATATGCCGAACGAACTGCGATCAATGCACCTATGCAAGGCACGGCTGCGGATATTATTAAACGCGCCATGCTTAGTACTGATCAGTGGCTAATATCAGAAAAACGTGATGCTAAAATGATTATGCAAGTACATGATGAACTGGTTTTTGAAATTGCCGACGATCAACTAGAACACTGTATCGCGAAAATCAGAACCCTGATGTGTTCAGCCGCTGAGTTAAAAGTGCCCTTGATCGTTGATATTGGTAAAGGCTTGAATTGGGATGAGGCGCATTAAATAATGCGCCTCATATAGGATGTGCTGAACGACAATCTATTTCCGGAACGTAGAGTGTGTAAAAATCGTAGGGGCGTATGCATACGCCCATCTATCCAATATCAAGGTTGTTGATTAATGATTGCAATAGAGCTTGTTTAAAAGGGCGTATGCAATACGCCCCTACAGTCTCACCCAAGAGATATTTAGCTATGTAGGATGGATAAGCAGCGCGCATCCACCTTTGATCGCGAATGCGCTATAAAAGTTTTAACCGAGTAATGACTGCGTTAATTGCCAACTCTTGCTGCATAATACTTTCACATAACTGAAATTGATTAACAGCTCTATGCAAGTTTTCGTCTGGTTCGGTGACTTTAAAATAGCAATTACCTTCAAGATAATCCGTATAAAAACGCAGCCCTAGTTCAAAGGGAATTAAGCGGATGCTGGCATATAAATAATCATAATCTGCCTCTGAAAAAAACAAACCAGCCTCAGATAAATAACTCGTTAATAAGGTCGTCGCTATCTCTAAATCAAATTCATTAGTCGCTAAGTTATGACAACAAGAACGCAAGCAATCACCAATATCATAATGCACTAAGCCGGGCTTAACGGTATCCAGATCAATCAGACTTATGATTTGCTGCGAGTCTTTAGCAAACAAAAAATTATTGAGTTTAGGATCGCCATGAATAACCCTTAAGGGCAATAAGCCTTGCTGTTTTGCAGCTTCCAAATCGTTGATGATATGTTGATGGCTAGCAATAAACGACGCGCAACATTGGCTTTCAGGTCTGCTAACGTTAGTCGCTGTCGTTAATACTTGCTGATAATGGCTTAAGTAATCGGGAGCGATATGAAAGCCCGGCAAAGTATCATATAAAAGACTAGGATCAAGATCACTGACTAAGCGGTGAAAATGGCCCAAGGCAAAACCGGCTTGCCGAACTTGATTGATATGAGTGATGCTTTCTAAGCTTTCAGTATTTGCAATATATTCCAAGGCTCGCCAATAACTACCCTGTTCATCCTGATAAAACTCATCGTTATTTTGCGTTTTTAAAATAGCGGGGATTATAAGCTTAACGGTATCTTTAGGTTTTTGTGCTACATGAAGATTAAGCTGACTTAAATTAGCCATAATCTGCGCTGGCTCTGGAAAAACACTGTGATTAATCCGTTGCAGAACAAAAGGTTTATCGCTAGTTTGTACTAAAAAGGTGTCATTAATGAGGCCATTGCCTAAAGCAGATAGATTAGACGCTGATTGTATAAACTGCTGAGAAATCGCTACTAATAATTTCATCTAAAACCTAATAATTTACTAGCTAATGTTACACAACCATAATGAGGTCGCTATCGCGACGATAGATTTAATCGGGTTTTCGCACCCGAAAGCGAGAGTAAATCGACGTTACCGCTTAACGTCGATTTCTTAGCTTCTTGCCTTAATTAAACTACTTAGACTACGCACCGCCTGCCCACGATGGCTTAAAGCATTCTTGACAGTGGCTGATAATTCAGCCGAGGTACACTGCTCACTGGGCACCCAAAAAACGGGGTCATAACCAAAGCCCTGACTACCGATAGTTTGAGTAGTAATCAATCCTTCCCAAACACCTTGTGCGATCAGCGGTGTAGGATCGTTGGCATGTTCCATAAAAACCATGACACAGATAAATCGTGCTGTGCGCTGACTTTCTGGTACGCCCTCTAGCTCTTGTAATAAGAGCTGCACATTATCTTGATCACTGGCACCAACACCCGCATAACGAGCAGAAATAACGCCAGGCGCGCCTTTTAAGGCATCAACGACGAGCCCCGAATCATCGGCTATTGCAGGTAATTGACTATGAAAAGCGGCATGCCTAGCTTTAATGATGGCATTTTCTACAAAAGTAGAACCCGTTTCTTCTGGTTCAGTGATGTTAAAAGCAGATTGAGCAATAATTGGATGACCTTCCAATATGGCTTGAATTTCTTTAATCTTGCCTAAATTACCGCTAGCTAAGACAATTTGTTGTGAGGTAGGGAAAGTCATATCGAAAAGAACTCAGGTTAAAGACAACAGTTATAGAGGCAGTGTTCTGCCTCTATATCATTAAGGTAATACGCAATATACCCCCCCTACTTTTATAGGATGTGCTGAACGACAGTGAAGCGCATCACCATGATAGAGCGATGCGCTTCACTATCGTTCAGCACATCCTATAGGGGGTATTTAATTTATGCTAGTTACCTAACTTAAAATCAAGAATGACTAGCTAATGCTTCTTGTTGTTTTTCTAGTAATTGCTTAATACCTAAGCCCGCTAATTCAAGCATCGCATCTAATTCTTCTTTTCTAAAAGCATGGCCTTCAGCAGTCCCTTGAACTTCAATAAAAGCGGCGGCATCATTCATGACCACATTCATGTCCGTTTCGGCGTTACTATCTTCGGCATAATCCAAATCTAGTACAGGAACACCGTTATAAATACCCACAGAGACAGAGGCCACTTGTCCATGCAAAGGATTCGTTTTAATCTGTTTACGCTTAAGCATTTTATCAATAGCCAAAGTCAACGCTACAAAGCCACCAGTAATGGCCGCTGTACGTGTACCACCGTCAGCTTGCAGCACATCACAATCGATAGTAATCGAATGTTCACCTAGTGCTTTTAAATCAACCGCAGCTCTTAAGGATCTACCGATTAAACGCTGAATTTCTAAGGTACGTCCACCTTGTTTGCCATGAGAGGCTTCACGGTTCATACGGCTATGCGTTGAACGTGGCAACATACCATATTCTGCAGTCACCCAACCTTCGCCTTTACCTTTAAGAAATCTAGGAACGCTTTTGTCGACACTGGCCGTACACAGTACGCGAGTATCGCCAAATTCGACCAATACAGAGCCCTCTGCGTGCTTA
>CAMDOP010000134.1 GCA_945903675.1 Crenothrix polyspora | reverse complement strand
AACACGCAAAATATCACAAAAAACTTTAATACTTTGGCATAAACATCTCGAGCATCGGCTTTATCTGCATAAGCAAAGAAGAACGGCTCAGCTGCATACCGAAAGGCCTGAATAAACAAGGTCATTAATATCGATAATTTATAACAAGCGCTGTAAATACCCAGCATTTTCATATTAGTCTGAAAATCATAGGGCAATAAATACTTTAATAAGGCGCGATCTAACATCTCATTAATAATGCCAGCAAAACCGATAACCACCATCGGTGCTGAATAACGAATCATACGGACAAATAGTCGACGATCAAATCCCCAAGCTAAACCTTTTAATTGCGGAGTAAGCAGCAAAAACTTAATGATACTGGCTAATAAATTAGCGATAAAAATATAGCCTATGCCTATATTGGGATCATAAACTTCCTCCAACCACATCGAGCTATACTCTGCATAGTGCTTAGGGCAATAAATAATGAAAAATAGACTCAGCAAAATAGTCACGGCTATTTCTAGTACTTTGATGCCAGCAAAACGAAATGCCTTATTCTCTGCACGTAAGCGAGCAAAGGGGATCGCTGATATTGCATCTAAAACCAAGATTAAACTAAAGCACAAAACATACTCAGGATGATTCGCGTAATGTAATGCCGTTGACAGCTGAGCATTAATCAAACAGATACCGAGAAAAAAGCTTAGATTAACGAATACCACAAAAATGAGTGCTGTTGAATAAGCAAAATCTTGCCCACTATGCTCTTTATCACGAAACCGAAAATACCCAGTTTCAAAGCCAAATAATAACAACACAGAAAAGAAGCCGGCATAAGCATAAAATTCGGAGACTACACCGTATTCGGCTGCTGAAAAATAATAGGTGTACAGCGGCACCAATAGGTAATTAAGAAAGCGGCCAAAAATACTACTAATGCCATAAATAGCTGTTTGTGATGCGAGTTTTTTGATAAGTCCCATTGTTTATCTACTCTTTAATTCGTTAATCGGACATTATAAGGCTAGATACACACGAATGACCGCTTAATGGACAGCCATTAAATGCAGAATTAAACCCTAATATAAATCCACAGGATCAATATCTAAGGTCCAATGTACTTTTTTTGCCTGCTTAATCGCGGCTAGTTTCGGCACTAATTCATCCAAAAAATGCTGCAATTCATTGCGTCGATTATTCTGAAACAATAATTGATAACGATAAAGTCCTGCCCTTCTGGCCATAGGCGCTGATACAGGCCCTAAAATTTGCGTATGCCGCACATTTAACGTTTTTATTAAATCTGCTAAGGCCTGAAAAAAAATCGACGGCAGAGCCTCCTCTGCTGCTTGCACACGCAATAAGGCTTGATAGCTAAAGGGTGGTAGCGCCGCTTGCTTGCGCTCTGCCAAGGCTGAGATTGCAAAGCTCTGATAGCCCTGCTGAATTAAGGTGGTTAATAAAGGATGGTCAGGTTGCCGTGTTTGCATAATTACTTTACCTCGCTTTTCAGCACGCCCCGCACGTCCAGAAACTTGAACGATCATTTGTGCAAGTTTTTCAGCAGCATGAAAATCAATACTAAACAATCCGCTATCAACATCTAAAATGGCCACTAAAGTTACATTAGGAAAATGATGACCTTTAGCGAGCATTTGCGTACCCAAAATGATATCCACTTCGCCATTATTAATTTGCTGAAGATAATCTTCTAGCACGCCCTTTCGTTGAGTAGAATCACGATCTAAACGCACAGTAACCTTATTAGGAAATAATTCAGCAAGCACTTTTTCTACGCGCTCAGTGCCCAAACCTAAAGGTGTTAATTCGCCAACCTTGCATTCAGGGCAACGTCTAAGCAAAGGTTGTTCTTTGGCACAATGATGACAACGCAAGCAATTCTCATCAACATGAATCACCAAATTAGCATCACATCGATGACAACGCGCCACCCAGCCGCATCCATGACAAATTAAAGTCGGTGCAAAACCACGTCGATTTAAGAATAATAATACTTGCTCTTGCCTAGCTAACGTTTTATGTATTTCTTCTAATAACGCAGCCGACAAACCTTCTTGCATGCGTTTATTTCTAATATCTAATAAATGTAGCGTAGGCTCTATGGCTTTACCCGCACGATCAGGCAAGGCTAATAACTGATAGCGTTGTTTATTGACGTTATGTAAACTTTCTAAGGACGGTGTTGCAGACCCCAACAACACCGGAATATGTAACAATTGACCACGAACTACGGCAATATCTCTAGCCGAAAATCGAAAACCTTCTTGTTGTTTAAAAGACGCGTCATGCTCTTCATCGAGAATGATTAATCCTGGGTTTTTCAAGGGCGTAAATAAAGCCGAACGCGTACCCAATAAAATAGAACCTTGTCCTTGTTGCATTTTCAACCAAGCGACCGCTCGTTGCTTATCGGTCAATTTAGAATGCGATAAGGCAATATCAACTGCAAAACGCTGCCTAAAGCGATCTTCCAATTGCGGAGTCAGGGTAATCTCTGGCACCAAGACTAATACCTGTTGCCCACGCTCTAAGACGCTACGAATGATTTGTAAATAAACTTCTGTTTTGCCACTACCCGTCACACCGTCCAACAAAAATACGCCAAATTGACCAAGACTGGTGCAAACAGCATCTATTGCGGCTTGCTGTTGAGTATTGGCAGGCAAAGCAGGCTTATTCATTAACGCGCCAACATTCGCAACACCCGCTTCAGATAAAGTAAGCTGTATAAGTTTTTTAGTTATTAATTGTTTTACTGCAGGTCGCCAACCCTCCTCCCATAACGTAAGCTCAGCTTCTGTCAGACTAGACCCAGTGCTTTGAAACTTTTCCAATGCTTGTTGCTGTTTAGGCATACGTTGCAATTGCTGACTACTGGTTGCCACGCCCATGTCTGTCAAAGCATAACGTTTTTGTGGCTTTATTAGCATCACTTTACCCTGTCTTAATGCCGCAGGAAATGCCGACCCTATGACTACACCGATAGGGTGATGATAATAGTTGGCGGCCCATTGCAACAATCGCAGATCTTTTTTTGATAGCAAGGGATGAGGGTCAATGACGCGAAGAATAGGTTTTAGCTTAATGAGCTCAAATTCGCTGTAGGTAGTTATTTCTAATACATAACCCACTTTCTTGCCTTTTCCAAAAGGCACTTCTACTCGCACACCCGGTTTAATTGAATCTGACGCAGTATCTTCTGGTGCAAGATAATCAAATAATCGATAAACAGGAATGGAAATGGCTACTTTATAAATGGACTTATCGCAATGTTGCATATTAGACATAACTGTTGTTAATTTAGACGTTATAGAGCTAAGTAGTTATACCTACTAAAGAATTTTAGTTACCCACAGAAGCTGTGGATAACTCTGTGAATAAGTGTCCTTCTATTATGCTTAATACTGATGTTACCTAGTCTTTTGTTAAATTGATCAATTATTATACAATACAAATTAGTCAATAAATATCAATGTGTTACAATTAATACTACCAATCATAAACACAACTATGTTCGCCGCACCTGCTTATTTAAACGTTTACTCAGCTATGTGCATAAAATCAAGATGATAACAAGTCATTAATATAGTAAAAATAAAGCTCTCAAGCACTTCATTTCATTATGAAAGCAGAGTTATCATCACCTAATGCGCCCTGATTAATCGACTCTATAATAGAACAATAAAAAACAGCGCCTTGCACTAAGAGGCCAGTCTATCTAAAATAACCCGTTTATGGAGCTGCTAATGACTCAACGTTTAATTATTGACCAGAATATGGCGGCAATGCCCGATAAAACCAGCCATCAGGAAGTCAGTCCTTACGACACATTATTTTCCAGCATCATTGGCCAAGATTATTATCTATTAAAACAAATTAGTCCATTTGCAGCGGAAATGAGCCGATTAGTTGGCTTATCAGTCGCGAAGTTTTGTGCACAAAACTTTGCTCCCGTTAGCGTTGTTGAATTAGGTGGTGGTACAGGAATAACCAGCCTAGCTATATTGTCTGCCGATGAGCGCCTGACCTTATTAAGCATCGACAATGAACCCATTATGCAAAATCAAGCAAAGCAAAGCTTACAACAATGGGTAGATAACGGTCGTTTAAATTTCTCCGACCAAGATGCCTTAAGCGCCTTAAGGTCATTAAGCGCCAACAGTGTTGATGTAATAGCCTCAGCCTACACACTGCATAATTTTGAAGCCCATTACCGAAAACAAGTACTCAATGAAATCTTTAGGGTGTTAAAACCTAGCGGTCAATTTATCAATGGCGATCGTTATGCCCTAGATGATGTTAGCGCCCATACACTCAGCACCCAAAATGAAGTCGCTGGTTATTTTAAAGTATTAATCAGTCTTAATCGTCTCGATGTTTTAGAACATTGGATTATTCATTTATTTAACGATGAATCAGAAAACCACATCATGCGCGAAGCGTTGGCCTTAGAGCAACTATCTGAAGTAGGTTTTAAACAAATAAACCTCAGCCATCGCTTAGAGGTTAATGCCTTAGTGACTGCGGTTAAAGAATGAGGACATGCTAACTCAACTCGTCTTTGCCTTAGTCTCGTTCCAACAGCATTCGTCGACGTATAAAAAGACTAAGCGATTTTTTTATCATTTATTAGAAGACTCTGAAAGTCGCCTTAAATCTCGCTTTGATAAAGCAATGATCATCAGCGTATTGTTCAGCGTTTTCTTACTCATTGACGAAGTCGATACACCTGCAAGCAACTTTGAAAAGATGTTTGAACATCTTTTGATTGCTTTGTTTATTTTGGAATATTTATTACGTGCTTGGTTATATAACGATATTCATCACATCATACTCAAGCATCACGCCAAGTCCTTATATTTAAACCGTCCTATGCAATGGGGCAAAGTTGCTAAGATCATTATCACCAAAAAAATAGAGTATATGCTCACACCGTTGGCCATCATTGATCTACTGGCCATTTTACCCAGCTTCCGTTCCTTAACCCTCTTTAGAGCCTTGCTTATTTTTAGGCTGTTCAAATTATTTCGCTATTTTAAAAGCTTGAGATTATTTGCAGAGATTATTGAGACTAAACGCTTTGAACTTTATACCTTAGCGGTTTTTTTAGGCTTTTTGATTTTTATCGGCACAGTTGGTATTTATCTGTTTGAACACGCTGCGAATGGTCAGCAGGTCCGCAACTTATTTGATGCTGTATATTGGTCGATAGTCACCGTCACGTCAGTCGGTTATGGTGATATTGCCCCTCAAACCACCGGTGGCCGCTTGGTTGCTATAGGTTTAATCTTAACTGGTTTTGGCGTGCTATCTTTCTTAATCTCTATTATCGTGTCGGCAGTCAACGATAAAATGAATGATCTGCGTGAAAATAGCATTTATGCCGAACTCAAGGGCTATAAATCCTTTGTTATTATTTGCGGTTTTGGTCGTGTCGGTCAGCATATCGCTAAACAGCTAGAAAAACATAAACAGCATTTCATTATTATTGATAACAATCCAGTCAATGCCATGAACGCTAGACGATTAGGTTATCTAGTCATGCATGACGATGCGAGTAAAAATGATGTCTTGATTAATGCCGGCATTAAACAAAAAGCTTCAGCCGTGCTATGTACTACAGGCGATGACGTGGTTAATGTCTATATTACCCTGACTAGTCGTTATCTTAATCCATCTATCCGTATTATTTCTCGTGCTAATCATCCGCAAAACGTAAATAAACTTTATCAGGCTGGTGCTGATAATGTTATACAACCGTTTGAAATTGCAGCATTAGTCGTCGCTCAATATATAGGTAAGCCCGTGGCATTTGAAGCCATCTTGGGCGTTATTCGTGAAGAAAAACAGTTCATAATGGAAACCTTAGCCGTATGTGCAGGCTCCATGATCGACGGAATCACCATTGCTGAACTTGATTTTGAACACAGAAAATTAATGTTAATAGGTGTAGTCAGCGCTAACCCTACCCATCAAAAACATAAAAATAGTTATGCCTTAAAAAACCAACAGTTCTATTTTAATCCACCGCCTTTTTTTATCTTGCAGCCAGATGATCTGTTAGTGGTGTTGGGCAGAGATATCGGCATTGCTTATTTTCGCGAACAACTTAAAAACAGCAGACCTAAGGAACCTAAGCGATGAAACGCATTGCCGTATTCGGTTACAGCATCATGTCTTTAGAAGTGATCAAGCAATTAAATGAAGAGCAATATAGCTATGTTTTTATTGTTAAAAATAAAGCAGAAGCCTTATTAGTAGCCGAGCAAGGCTTTGATACTAGAATCATTGATTTTACAAATGATGAGGCCATTAAATCTGTAGGTATCGGCGAAAACATCGACATACTTTTTTGTTTTTATCCTAAAGATTCTGATAATGTCTTTTTAACGATTTCTGCACGCGCCCTAGATAACGAACTGACCATCATCGCTATTGTTGATGACCCAGAATCAGCAGAAAAATTACTGGCCGCTGGCGCCAATAAGATTATTGATCCTTATGAGATTTGTGGCAGAAAAACCTACGACATGCTCGCCAAACCTGACATTACTGATGTCTTAGATCATACCGTTTTTGGACGCCATGATTTACATATCGCACAAATAGAAATCCCTAAAAACTCTTCTTTAGAGCAAACTAAAACCGGCGCCTTACTGCTAGCAGGCAGGTATAATTTGATTCTTATCGGTGTCGTTGATAAGGTATCCGGCGACACCTTACATTTTGTAATGGATGAAAAAGAACACACACTAAGCTCTGGTGACGTTTTAGTGGTCTTAGGGCCGGCTAGCGATATTAAAGCTTTTAAAGAAGAAGTAGAGGCAGTTACTGAGCCGAGCGTATCATCACATTGAAGCATTGAAATGTCAGGCACGAAATCATGTGTCCTACTTACATTTTGATTAAAATTTAACGTCAATAAAACTAATAGGATAGTTATGCTAAAGCTAAAGATTAAGGCAAGAATCTGGTTTTTATTAGGCGCCTTAGCGTGTCTAAGTTTATTATCTATGGGCGCCTATTTTCAATTAATACAAGGTTTAGAGCCCTGCCCTTTATGTATTTCTCAGCGTCTGGCTATTTTATTAACCGGCATTATTTTCTTGGTAGCAGGTTTACATAATCCAGGACCTGTCGGCATCAAGCGTTATGCCCTTTTAGGAACCCTAAGCGCCTTATTCGGTGCCTCTATTTCAACACGGCATGTTTGGTTACAACATTTACCACCTGATCAAGTCCCCGAATGCAGTCCAGGCATTAGCTTTATGCTGCAAAATTTTCCGCTGTTTGATACCGTTAAACTGATGCTCAACGGTACTGGTGATTGCGCCAAAATAGACTGGACCTTACTAGGCTTTAGTATGCCCGCATGGACCTTAGTCGCCTTTTTAAGTTTGGCAGCTTTAAGCCTACTGCAAATTTGGAATAGTCATAACAAATAATAGGCGTCATTCTGTCGCCTCTATCAGACACTACTTGAGTAAAAACATGAAAAAAATCTTAGGGGCTTTGTTATTTATAACTAGCATTTGTGCGGCACAAGCTGATGAACTCGCCACTAGCCTAGCTCAAACGATAGCCGGTGAACAGCGCTCCGCTGAACATAAAGCCCGTGATCTTTATCGACACCCCCAACAAACCTTAGCTTTTTTTGACATACAAGACACGATGACCGTGGTTGAAGTCTGGCCGGGAGAAGGCTGGTATACGGAAATATTAGCGCCTTATTTAAAAGCTAAGGGGAAATTTTATGCTGCGCATTATTCAGCTAAATCTGAAGAACCTTATTTTAAAAAGAGCCTAGATAAGTTTGTAAAAAAAATTCACGAACAGCCTCAGCTCTACGACAAAGTTGAGATCACCGAGCTTGAGCCACCTAAAGTCTTAAAGATAGCACCCGATAACTCTGTAGACCGTGTGCTATCATTTCGTAATACCCATAATTGGTTGAGCATCGACCAAGCCGCTGCGGTCTATGTGGCCATGTATAAAGCCTTAAAGCCTGGAGGCATACTTGGCGTGGTTGAACATAGATATAATCTATTTAAACCTCAGAATAAAATCACCACAGCAGGCTATGTCAATGAAGATGATGTGATTGCTTTGGCTAGAAGCGCCGGCTTTGAGTTTTTAGAAAAATCAGAAATTAATGCCAACCATAAGGATAAGAAAAACTATCCTAAAGGCG
>CAMDOP010000133.1 GCA_945903675.1 Crenothrix polyspora | reverse complement strand
TTACCGAAAAAGTCCTCTCGGGCACTTTACAAGCGGCCGGCTTTAAGACGGTAGCCAGTTTAACCAGAGCACAGCACTTCGACCTCTGGGCTTTGGCCAGTAAATCAGAGCGTTCTGAAGAGGAGTTACGCGCATTGGCACAGCAACATTTTCCTTTAAACTAACAATAACCAATATCCGCTATGGCAGTCATCACCATATCCCCTTTTTACTTTCACCATTAAGGAAACAACATGCCCATCATCAAAATAGACGACAAAGATTACGATACCGAAAGCTTATCAGAACAAGCCAAAGCACAGTTAAGCGGCCTTCAATTCGTTGACCAAGAGTTAGCCAGACTACAAGCCCAAGCAGCCATTCTGCAAACAGCCAGAATAGCCTATGCCAAAGCCTTGAATGATAAGCTGGGTAGTGAGTTGGTATTTAATTAAGCTTGATTTGATTTGTGGAACATTAACCCTCATTGGAGTGATCCGGTGGGGGTTTTTGCTTTGTGCGGCTGGGGGTTGGATAGGTGGATTAAAGGCTTGCTGAGTTTGTTTAAGAGACTTTATGGAAAAAGCTATAGCGATGCTAGTGATGGTGGACGTATGTTGTTTAAGGTCGCGCGGTACATCAATCTAGGAAATAATAGGGGCAGACCACGGTTTATTCATGCGCACCGCCCTTAGCATAAACAATAACCCTCATGGCGAGAACTGGTGGGGTTTTTTCTATTTGGCGATTAATACAAAGTTTTTCTATAGGCTCAGATTCATTTTTTGGTAACTGGTGCTCTTCACAATTTTTTCCCGCCAACATTTCTCATATTTATTTTTTCAATAACTGGTTATGGCGCGTTAATTTAATAAAATCCATAAAAAACACGCTGAGTTAGTCGCCATTTCAATGTTAGTGGTTGTTTTGGATGTGCTGATATTGCTCAATACCCCTCAGCACTGGATCTGTCTGCTTTATTCTGATTCCATTGCTTGTTTACCGCAATTTAACCCTAATTGAACCGTATAAATAATACGATGAGCAAAACCGTTCATTGTTATTATCAAGAGGTTTAATATGGCGACAAATAGACAAAAAATATTAGCGTTTAAGGCGAGTTCTGAATTTGTGGGACTACTAAATGAGTTGTGTGGGTACCTTAATGCAGGCAGATCTGATGTGCTAAGACTAGCTATAGCTGATTTTGTGAAGGTTAATATGACTGATGCTGATACGTTTGCTCAGACTAAGCGTGAACTTTATTAGGATTAGTACTTAACGATAACCCAACAAAGTGGCTATACCTTTGGCTAGATCAGCCACTTTGTCAGACAAGGAATAAAATTAATGAACACTACCACTGATATTTATACCAGCTTTTTGACAACAGCCAAAGACTCAAATGTAACAAAAAAAACCTTTTCTGATGTAGTTCAAGCTATAAAAACTGGGCAACATTCAGCATCCATTGCAGAAATACGCAACGAACCTGACAAAGATAAAAGGAATGTACTTAAATTGGACTTATTGCCGCAATTTTTCCCTACACTAGTGCTAGGGTCAGCAAATATACTTGATGATGATTCTCGTCCAACGGGTATTGTACAATTTGATGTGGATCTCAAAGACAATTTAACATTAGACTTTAATGCGTTTCGTCAGCAACTGATTCTGCTACCGGCAACATTCTATGTGTTTTCTTCGCCATCCGGTGGTTTAAAATTTGGCATAAGAACTGACTTTTGTCGCCATTCTGGGGAATCAACTGATTCATTAAGAAGTAGATACTTGCAAGCATATGCACTTACCAAAGATTATGTGACCAGCACTATAGTCAGCTCTGACTCGGTAAAGTATGACGATAGTGTCAAACCATTAAAATATGCCTGTTATTTGTCTTCTGACCCAGAAATATTTTTTAATGCAGATTGCGATGCTTTTAGGGTGGATGATCGTTGCCTATATTCTGTTCCTACAGCATTCAGTACAAAAGCCTATGACGCTTTAACAGAAGAACAGATAATTGAGCTTCTATCTTTTATCCCACGTAATTTAGGAAATGATGCACGTTTACCCATAAATTTGGCAGTAATGAGTGTATTAGGAAACTCCGCAATTTCTCTTCTAGAGTCACATTGGACTACCTCCGACAAAGTAAAGTTAAAGTCAGATTTGAACTATCAGTTGAAGAAAATTAATGATGGTGGTTTTATAGGTAAAGTTGGTTTACTCATTGAAATGGCTAAAGAGAATGGATATGTTACTCCTCGTGCAACTCGATTAGCTAATAGAATTAATTTTGATTTTGAAAAAGTTTCTCACACATTCCCAGAATTATACAACGATAACAATATTGCTAAGTCTTTAGATATTGCAATAGAATCTGGTGCCTCTCAACTTTTAAGAATTAGTACTGGAGGAGGTAAATCTGAAAAAGTTGCGGAAGTTATTTCTGGAAAAAAGCGAAAAGATACCTATCTTTTGCTCTGTGATACTAATGAGAATATTGATAAGCATGTGGAAAGAATCAACAAATACTATAGTAAGAGGGTTACAAATCCATTAAAAATACCTGACACACCGATAACTTTAGAAGATCTTAGGTATAAGAAAATTAACCCTAGTCATAAATTTTCTCGTGCAGTTCCTATCAAAGGAAAGCTGGCTATGTGTAACAAAATCAATCGTCTGATTGATTTTGATTTAGAATTCCAGAAAAAATATTCCAGCTATATTCCAAATGATATTTGTCAGAGCTGCATTTTAAAAGAAGAAGGTGATTGCAATTATTATAACCAAGGCGGATTGATAACCTTCAAGAAGCTCAAGATTAGTGATGTTGTTGATGAAAATTTTGTAGATACAGCAGCTAATCTTCTATGGGGAGATGATTATAATAATCGTGGTAATCAAACTCGTTATTTTGGCAATACTCGTGGGTATGATGAAATGCAGGATTGCGATTATATGGTTCTTATTGGTGATTACAATCTTCCAAGTCATGCACTTCAAGATCAAGTCTGGAATTTATATGGAGAACCTGTTGATTTAGCATCTCATGCAGTAGAACATTTAAATAGAATGCGAGGTGGCTCTTGTATTAAAACAAAAAAGAAACAGTTTCTAGATCCTAGGTTACAAAGTATCTATGAACATTCTTGTACAGCAGAACTTGAACAAGCACTTGGTAGAGGTAGATTAATCTATGGAAAATCTAAAACCATTCTTGTTTATTCATCAATACCTCTTGGAGGTAATGTTGAAATAACTAAATTCATTGATCCTAATGATATTTTTCCTAGACAAGTAGTTGAGCCAGAAATATTAGATTTAATCAAAGAAATAGGTTTTATTCAAAAGAAGTCTGCTGATATTATTAATGCAACTGGTTTAACTAAAAATCAATGGAATAATAGTAAAGAAGATATATTTAAAAATTTCATAGATGCAGGTTTTGTAGAAGAAGCTTTTACTTATATGAAATCTAAAAAATATAAAACAGAAACATATCTTGTTTTTGATCAGGTTAAGTTTGATTCTTTTAAGTTAAGTATTAATGCTTAATTAAATTGTTGGCGGCTCAGATTAAAGAATTCAATCTACAAAATACATTTAACAATATTCATTTTGTCCCTACGGGACGTGAGCGAAGCTCACAACATAATGTTATTAAATATGCTTTTCTAAATATTTAAATTGCTTTTAAGAGCATATTTAACAATATTCAATTTGTCCCTACGGGACGTGAGCGAAGCTCACAAGATGAATGTTTTTGCGTCAAAAAGTATGTTATCTCCTATAGAGTGTCAGAATTTAAATATATCTATATATTATAAGACATATGAGACTTTTTGACGCAAACAGCAATTAACACCCTCCGTACATATCTTTAATCTGTGCCGCCAGCAATTTTGAACGAACGTAGAGAGTGAACAGCAACTTGTTAAATATTAAATGTTTGAATATGCTGATAGATATTGTAAATTGCATTATAGATAGTTAACTAGATGTAACAATAATACATTATTAGGATCTGTACAGAAGTTCTTGCAACCTTTAATACATTCATTATCTGCATACAAAATAATCAATATTTTTGAAGCAATCTTATTTTCAAGAATTCTAAAACATAAGTCTAGACACTGAATTAGCAACCTACAAATCTTTATCTAAATTCATGTTCCAGACCAAGTTTAAAAATAATGTTCATTCAATGCCTCTAGCAGTTCTGCAGATACCTCTACAGAAGCATCACCAAGTACAACATCTATTCCACATATTGGGCAGATTGCAGTTCTAGCAAAATCTTCATTCATTAGTCTATAAACTTTGGATCATCCATTGTTTCAAGAAGCTTCCTTAAGTGCTCCATATCATCTGCAATATCATAATGTTCAGGATTTAATAATGCTGCAGGTAGGTTATGCCCAGCATCTAAAATTTTAAATAGATGATTCTTTCCTGCTTTATTTAAATTAGATGTAGCAAATCTTCTGGTTTGACCTAACATTCTGCCAAGTAAGTGTAGATTACTAATTTCTTCTTCGGTAAATCTATTGGACATTTGATACTCCTATAAACCAGATTGTTCAATATGAAACATTAAGATATCTCTTACCAATTGTGCTTCAGATATTTTGTTTCTAATAGATAGCGCATTCAGTTTACATGCTAAATTTGGATAAGAGTATTTAGCAAAGATATCATGTCCTTTTATTAAGACAAGATTGATACAGCCCAGTCTATTACATTATATGGTGCATGTATGCCCTGTATAAAATTTGTATAAAACTAGATTGGATAATTATAGAGTGTGCTTGCCAAGTGTCGGGTAAATAGCTATTGCGTGAGAGCCTGTTGCCATTTTAACTGTAATTGATACAATAGCTTATGAAACATCAAATAGATCCAAAAATTGACTGTGTATTCAAGGCATTATTAGGCGCAGAGGATAATAGTAACCTGTTGGTGCATTTTCTGAATGCCATTATAGGCTCAGATTTAGCTGCCCCATTAGCGGGTGTTGATATCCTGAACCCTTACAATGACAAGGAGTATCTCGAAGACAAGCTAAGTATTGTTGATGTTAAGGCACGTGATATTAACGGCAATATTTACCAGATTGAAATCCAGTTAGTAAACTTTGCCAATTTACCTGAGCGTATCCTATACAACTGGGCAGATATTTATAGCCAACAGTTGCAGCAGGGTGAAGGTTATTACCAATTAAGACCGACTTATTCTATCTGGTTATTGGCAGAGAATTTAATTAAAGATGATACTGATTATATTCATACCTATAAAGTCAGGGATAACAAGGGCAGAACACTTAATAATCACTGCGGCATTTGGTTGTTAGAGCTGCAAAAGTTTACCGCCCAGCACGTTGAAAATGAGCAACAAAGATGGGTAAGATTCTTCAAAGAGGGTGAGCAGTTGAATGATGAAACTGATTTGCCAGATTGGATGACCACTACAGAGATGAGACAAGCCATGAGTACATTAAAGCAATTTTCAGATAAAGATCAAGACTATCATGCCTACCAAGCGAGACAGAATTATCTAAGGGAACAACTGACTATTCAGCACGAATTAGATGAAGAACGTAAAGCCAAGAATGAAGCGGTGTTGCGAGAGCAAGCAGCCTTGAAGATTATTCAGGAAAAAGATATGGAACTTGAACAATTAAAGGCGTTATTGGCAAAGAACAACCTACATTAAGCAACCTGAATCAAAGGTACATCAACCACTCTATTAGGCATGGACATCAGAATAGGCACGGCTTTAGAAATTTCATTTGCGGCTGCTAGTAATGAATCTTGGCTTAAGTGGGCATACCTTTGAGTCGTTTTAATCTGGGTATGTCCTAATATACGCTGTACCTCATAGATACTCCTGCCGCTGTTTACAAGGAAACTAGCAAAGCTATGACGCAAGTCATGAATCCTTACATCCGCTAAACCAACTGCTTTTCTAGCAGTATTCCATGACCCAAAGATACTAACATAAGGCAATAGGGTCTTAGGGTTGGCGAATACATAGCCGCAATCTTCATGTCGTGGCACACCTTCCAATAGATACTGCACACCATCAGAAATGGGTACATGTCGTGCCTTACCTGACTTACTCACTGGTATGCGCCAAACCCGCTGTTCAAAATTAAAGTCTTCCCACTTAGCTTTCAAGACCTCGTTTTTCCTAGCACCTGTTAATATCAACATAGGGATGATGTATTGCAGCATCTTGTTGTCAGAGTTCTTTAGTTGTTCAACCAAAGCTCTAGCTTCTTCTGCTGTCAGGAATCGCTCCTTTTTGTTATTTTCTTCAAGTAATGGAATGTCCGCAGTTGGGTTCTTAGTAATACCTGGTGTTTCCCATCTAATGGACAGATTAAAGATATAACGCAACATAATCACTACACGGTTAACACTGCCGGGCTTATGAGTAACGGCATGCCTAGAAATAAACTGGATAACATCTCTTTTGCTCACTTCATCCATATACATTTTGCCAAAGTTGGGCATGATATGGTTCTTGATTAAAGATACATCGGTTTCCCAAGAGCGTTTATACGTTTTCACAAAAGGCAAATAGCTGTTGGTAATGAAGTCATAAACCGTAGGTACTTTTTTTAAATCTGCTTTGGCTGAGAAGGGGTCTTCGCCCATAGCGATTTGAGCTAGATATTTAATGGCAAGTTCTCTGGCTTCAGCTAATTTTATAAATGAGGCGCTTACAAGTTTTTTTTGAACTGTTTTCTTTCTTTCGTTTTGATAGCGAATATAAAATGTTTTTCTACCAGAATTTAATACTTGTACTAACAAACCGGTAGTCTTTGTGTCAAAATAGTCTTCCTTTGATTTAGTTGCTGAGCAAGTCAAATTGTCCACTAGGGCTTGGGTAAGTGTAATTTTAGGCATTATATGCTCTCCTTGGTAAGTGAGTATATAGTGCCATAATAAACTTTTTATATCAATTTAGGATACTGAAAGTATCATAATTAAGTTATTTATATGAACGACGTGGAAAATATAAAGATTGCAGTTGCTCTTAGGATGTCTAGGGCAGCACTTGGCATTAGCCAGCTTGAACTCTCAGAAATATTGGGCGTATCTAAGATAACCTTAGCTAGAGTAGAAACACTTGAGTCTCCATTGAGGGCAGATGTCTATATGAAGGCAATTACTGTGCTACGAGAACTAGGTGTTGCTGTGGATGTAATGACTCCAAATGCTTTGATGATTAATGTACATCAACCTGCTTTAGAAAACGCATTAGCTAGATTGAGAGACGACAGTAAAAGACGAATAGATAGAAAAAATAAAATCACATAACCTTAGAGACTAGTTCTTTATATGTAACCGAGATCATAGTGCCGATCTCGCTTTGCTTTTTTTAGCCATCAATCAACACTTCAAAGCATCGTCATTACGAAAGGGACAGTCGGAAATTGGGCAAAGAATCCAGCCCGTAAGCCGCTAAGCCCTATTCGTTTAAGGTGATTATATAAAAAATTGGTAAGACATATCTCACAATTCATCCTCAAAACCCATCAAACCTAAGCCACATAAACGCTATAGTCTTAACCAAGCTATATCTTTTACAGAAAAACCTCTTAAACACGCCCTACAAGTCTGTAAGCCAATCAGATATCTCTACAAAAAACAAAAAACCACCAAATCGCCCCTTTGAGCGCTAATGCTTACGCTCATATCTATCCAAAAAGCAGTTCTTGAAGTAAATAGAATCTATGTAGAAAAACATAGGCTCTTTTTTTGCGTAACCTATTGAATTAATTAAATATACTTGGGATGTTGCTGGGATTTCTTTGGTAGAAATTCTGACGCAAGTAGAAACTGTGTAGAAATACCATATTTGATACTAAAAATATCAAATAAAGTCTTTAAGGATCAATAAGATACTTTCAGCCTAAACTTGTTCGCACACTACTGGTATCGATGCCCTAACAAGCCTCAAAGTCAGTATAAGCACTTTCCTTGACACATTAACCGGAGCCCACAACCAGATCTGGCTCTAAACAGCGTCGCTTTGAGCGAATCAGGGTTGGATCAAGCGCATGGCTCAACGTGCCTTTGATCGAGAATTGATTCATTCAAACTCGACTTTTTTGCAAAAAAGTATTTTGTAAACCTTATAACTTAATTAGGAATTAATCATGGCCTTTACCTTAGTTAGTAATCAAATTATTATCGCCCGTACTGCCGGCGCTCTTTTTAACCTTGAAGTTGGCGCGACCAACAT